>NZ_JBFBJL010000034.1:0-25959 GCF_040686075.1 Streptomyces sp. NPDC086519 | reverse complement strand
CCACCGGGCCACCGGGCCACCGGGCCACCGGGCCACCGGGCCACCGGGCGGATGGTCTTCGAGTCCCCGTCGCCGGTTCCAGGATGTCGGCGCTCCAGACGATGGCCCGGGGCCGCCGCGAAGGTGGGGGTGAACATCTCGCGGGGCAGACCGGGCAGTTCCCTGACCGCGCCGGCGTAGTACTCGACGTCGGTGGGGAGTTCGCGGCCGGGTTTCAGTTCGGCGAGATACGCTCGACGTGCCGTTCGACCTCCACGGCGAACCTGGCGCGGGGGCCGCCGAAGTCCTGGGCGATCTCCCGGAGCATACGAGACCGGAGACCCGCGGAACCTCCACTCGAACCCGGTGGGAGCCCCGGAAGGACGGGGTTTCAGGCGCTCGGGTCGCGCAGGTTGCTGGAGACATGGGGCTCGCCGGCGGTCAGGCCGCGGGAGGCGAGTGACTCGGCGGTGTACAGCAGTGCGGTTTGCAGGGCCTCCACCGCGGCCTCGGCCGCGGGGACCGGTGCGTTGGCGCCGCTGCGACGCAGTGAGCGGACCAGGTAGCGGCCCGGGACGGGCAGGGCGGTGATTCCGCCGTGGGTGATCTGTTCGGCGGCATGCGCCGGCAGGATCGCCGGGCCGAGTCGGGCGGCGAGCATGCTGTAGACGGCGAACCGGTAGGCGGCGACGTGCTGCACCGACGGTGCGATGCCGTGCGCTGCGGCGAGGCGCTGGAACGCCAGGTCACGCGGTGAGCCCCCGGGGGCGCCGATCCACGGTCGCCCGGTCAGCTCGGCCGGGCCGCCGGGTGTCTCCCAGCCGTCCGGCAGCACCAAGCGGTACTCGTCCTGCAACATCACCCGCGCGGTGACGCCCGGCGGGAGCGGGGTCGGGGCCTCGCTGTCGTCCTCGATCACCAGGACGTCGAACTCACCCAGCCGCAGCGCTCGCAGTCCGTCCTGGCGGCCCGTCTCGACGAGCCGGGGGGTGATCGCGGGGTGGCTTTCGGCGAGGAGGCAGAGCGTGGTGGTGGCGAAGTGGGTGATGGCCGGGCCGGGCACCCCGATGGTGACCGGGCCTGACGCGCGGCCGGTCAGGACCCGCAGTTCGCGGGCGGCGTCGGCCAGTACGTCGCCGACACGGCCGCCGTGCTCCGCCAGCAGCCGTCCGGCCGCGGTCAGTTCGGTCCGGCCGCCGCTGCGGTCGACCAGCGGCACGCCGGCCTCCCGCTCCAGTCGCTGCAACTGCTGCGACACCGCCGACGCCGTGTGCCCGAGCGCACGGGCGGCAGCGGCCACGCCGCCGCTGTCGGCGATGTGACGCAGGATCAGCAAGCGTTTCGGATCGAGCTGCACTCCGCCCCCACTCACCGCGGCGTCCACCACCCGGTCGTGCCCATTCTTCCAGTCGAACCGCATCACTACCCGTCCAGGCCCGATTCCGTGCTCCACGCCATCAGGGCGGCGAGGGGGGTGCCGAAAGCACCGACCGCGACGCCGATCCACAGCGCCCAGTAGCTGCGGGTGACCTGGGCCGGGCGGTCGGGGTGGGCCGGGTCGATGCGAACGGTGACGCGGTGTCCGTCCGGCCAGGCTCGGACCGCGCTGTCCTGGGAGCTGTAGGCGTGGTCGCCGGCGAGCCAGCGGTAGGTGCACAGATTGCCGGCGTCGCCTCGGTTCACACAGTGCGAGACGGTCGCCGTGACCTTGAGGGTGGCGTGCCGGTCGAGCGCGTGGGCGTGGAAGAAGTAGCTCAGGCAGAACGCGAAAGTCGCCGCGAAGGCCCAGAGGAGGACGGCGCTGATCAGCGAGCCGAACAGGGCTTCGTGCCCCCAGGCGGTGGGCAGGCAGAAACCGAGGACGGCGCGCAGCAGCCCGGCGATCAGGCCGACCGCACCCGCCGCCGCGGCCACGGTCCAGCCGTCGAGGGCCACGGGGGTTCTCCACCCGGCGGCCGCCGCCACGCCCAGCGCCACGACCACCACGGCGGTCGCGGTGTGCGTCACGACCCGGGCGGCGACCCGCACCGTGTCCGCGCAGGGTTGGGACCGGCGGCCGCGCGGGCCGGGAATTTCGTCCTGAATCGTCGTCATGAACCGAGCCTGGCAGCGGCGCCGCCATCGGAACAGCAAGCTCGGCTTGCCCCCGGCTTCAGCTCCGCTTACCGGATCCGCCGAGGTCCGGGACGAGCGGCGCGAGCGGCGTGGCCGCGGTACGGCCGGTCAACGGCCGCGAGTCGCTCGTCGCCCTGGTCGCACCGGTCCCCCTGGTCGCCCCGGTCGCCCTTATCGGCTCGTCCGTCTCCGGCGAGACCTGCAACGCCGGCCCCGCACCAGGTGCCCGCGGCCGACCCCGGGCGGGGGCGACCGGCCGGGGTCACTGGTTGCTGAACGCCGAGTCGAACGCGGCCTTCGGCAGCGGCCACAGGGCGGAGCGGATCCGGCCGACGGCCTCCGCCGCGCCGTGCAGCCGGTCCATGCCCGCGTCCTCCCACTCCACCGAGACGGGGCCGTCGTAGCCGATGGCGGCCAGGGCGCGGAAGGCGTCCTCCCAGGGCATGTCGCCGTGACCGACGGAGACGAAGTCCCAGCGCCGGCGCGGGTCGCCCCAGGGCAGGTGCGAGCCGAGGATCCCGGCGCGTCCCGACGGCGGCCGCAGGCGGGTGTCCTTGCAGTCGACGTGGTAGATGCGATCGGCGAAGTCCGTGATGAAGCCGACGGGGTCGACGCCCTGCCAGATCATGTGCGAGGGGTCCCAGTTGAAGCCGAAGGCCGGACGGCGGCCGATCGCTTCGAGGGTGCGCTCGCTGGTCCAGTAGTCGTAGGCGATCTCGGACGGGTGGACCTCGTGGGCGAAGCGCACGCCCTCGGCGTCGAAGACGTCGAGGATCGGGTTCCAGCGGCGCGCGAAGTCCTCGTAGCCCTCGTCGATCACCGCCTGGGAGACCGGCGGGAACATCGCCACGTACTTCCAGATCTTGGATCCGGTGAACCCGACGACGGTGTCGGCGCCGAGCCTGCGGGCGACACGGGCGGCGCGCTTCATGTCCTCGGCGGCGCGCTGCCGGACACCCTCCGGGTCGCCGTCGCCCCAGACCTCCGGCCGCAGGATCGCCTGGTGCCGGAAGTCGATCGGGTCGTCGCACACGGCCTGTCCGCCGAGATGGTGGGAGATCGCCCAGACCTTCAGTCCGTAGCGCTCCAGAATCGCCTGCCGGTGGGGCAGGTAGTCGGGGTCCGTCTCGGCGCGGGCCAGGTCCAGGTGGTCGCCGGAGGCCGCGATCTCCAGCCCGTCGTACCCCCACCCGCTCGCCAGTCGCGCCACCTCCTCGAACGGCAGATCCGCCCACTGACCGGTGAAGAGGGTGACCGGCTGCCGGGCCGGTTCCTGGCTCTGTGCCTGGCTCTGGTTCATGTGCGGCCTCCTTGGCGTTCCGGACACTTTAGCTTACGGTGAGCAAAAGTCGCCCTCGCGGTAGTCATCGCTTCCCGCTTTTTCGATCTGCTCACGCGTTAGCTCCCCCATAGGAGAGAAGAGGTGCGTGTCATGCGCGTCGGTGTCATCGGTACCGGCTTCATGGGGGCCGTGCACACCCGGTCCGCGCTCGTGGCGGGCGGTGAGGTGGTCGGCGTGGTCGGGTCGACGCCCGGCAAGGGCCGCCGCGCCGCCGCGGAGTTCGGGGCGGGCCGCGGTTTCGACTCGGTCGAGGACCTGCTGCGGCACGGGGTGGACGTGCTGCACGTGTGCACGCCCAACGCCACGCACGCCGGGTTCTGCCGTGCGGCCCTCGCCGCCGGTGTCCCGGTCGTCTGTGAGAAACCGCTGGCCACCGATGCCGCGACCGCGCGCGAACTCACCGCCCTGGCGGCCGAGCGCGGGCTGGTCACCGCCGTGCCCTTCGTGTACCGGTACTACGCGTCCGTGCGTGAGGCACGCGACCGTGTCCGGCGGCCGGGGCACCGGCCCCCGTGGCTGATCCACGGCAGCTATCTGCAGGACTGGCTCGCCGACACGGAGGCCACCAACTGGCGGGTCGACCCGGCGGACGGCGGGGCGACGCGCGCGTTCGGGGACATCGGCGTCCACTGGTGCGATCTCGCCGAGTTCGTGACCGGACAGCGGATCACCCGGGTGAACGCGTCCTTCGCCCGCGCGGTGGCGGCCCGGCCGGCGGCGGACGGCACCCCACGCCCCGTCGAGACCGAGGACGGCGCGGTCGTACTCCTCGAAACCGACGCCGGCGCGATCGGATCGGTGGTGGTCAGCCAGGTCTCCGCGGGGTACAAGAACGCGCTGTCGTTCTCCTTCGACGGGCCGGACGCCAGCTACGCGTTCCGCCAGGAGACCCCGGAGTCGCTGTGGATCGGCGGCCGGGACTCCAACGAGGTGCTGCTGCGCGACCCGAACCGGTCCGGGGCGCCCACCGGGCGGGCGGCCCGCCTGCCGTCCGGGCATCCGCAGGGCTACTACGAGGCCTTCGCCGACTTCGTCGCCGACGCCTATGCCGCGATCGGCGGCGCACAGGTCACCGGGATGCCGTCCTTCGCCGACGGGCTGCGCGCGGCCGAGATCGCCCAGGCGGTCGTCGACTCGGCGCGCGGCGGCGGCTGGGTCGACGTCCCGGCGGCCGGGTGAGCGATCCGCTCCGCGTAGGCGCCGACCGCCCGCACCCGTCGGCTGTCCGTACCGCGGAACAACTGACCGTCACCGGATGCGCCCGGCCAGGTCCGGTCAAGGAGGTGTGCTCCGTGCCGACCCGCCGCACCGGTGCGGCCGCATCGCCGTGGCCGGCTGCGGCGGCAGCCTCATCGAGTGAGTGGTACGGCTTCCACCTCCGCATCGCTCCACGCCCGCGTCGGCACCCCGGGCGCGATCGGCGCGCTGGTCCGCGGAGTGGGCGCGGTCAGCCTGCCGGCCGCGCTGCCGGGAGCGGCGCCCGTGCATCGGCCCCGGGACGGCGAGCCGGTCGCGTCCTCGGCGGCCGCGACCCGCGAAGCTGCTACCGGGCCCCCGCCAGCGGCAGGTCGAGACAGAGCGGGTCGGTGAACTCGCCGGTGCGTGCGCGGATCCCGCGGGGGTTGCCGTGCGGGATCCACTGGTCGAGCAGTTCCGGGTGCAACAGCTCGTCGATGGCCAGCGCCGCCGCTCCGACGACTCCCTCGCAGCGGTCGGGGGGGACCTGGGCGATGACGAGTTCGTCGGTGGCCAGCGGCAGCGACCGTCTGGCCACCACCTCCGCGACGGGGTCCCGGAACACGTCGCCCGCCTGCGCCAGCACGCCGGCGAGATAGACCGTCGACGGGTTGAAGACACTGACGAGCGTCGCCAACTGCCCGCCGACCAGCTCACCCGCCCTGCTGACGAGCTCGGTGCTGACCCGGTCGCCGGCCCGGCAGCCGTCGAGCACGTCGGTGACGGCCAGCGGCGCGTCCCGGTGCTCCGGACTCTCCAGGCGCGCGGCCAGGAAAGGGCTTCGCCCCTCCAGGGCCGCGGCGCGTGCGTCACGGGTGAGGGCCCAGCCGCCCGCGAACGCTTCGAGGCACCCGAACTTGCCGCACCGGCACCGGTGGCGGGACTCCTCGGCGACGATGGTGTGCCCGAGGTCACCGGCCGCGCCACGCGCTCCCCGGTGCAGCCGCCCCCTGGACATCAGGCCCAGTCCGATTCCGGTGCTCGCCTTGACGAGCAGGATGTTGTCACCGGCGGCCGCCCGGGTCCGGCTCCAGGCGCCCAGCGCCATCAGGTTGGCGTCGTTGTCGACCCAGGCCGGCACGTCGTAGTGGGCTTCGAGCCGGTCCCGGAGCGGAAAGCCGTGCCAGCCGGCCATGATGGGCGGCCGCACCGGCGTGCCGCGCGCGAAGTCGACCGGCCCGGGGACGCCCACGCACACCCCCCACAGGCGTTCGCGCAGCTCCGGGCTGAGCAGCAGCCCCGCCACCTCGACCAGGGTGGCCAGGGACGCCTCCGGGCCCGACTCGATGTCCCATGGCACCCGCCGGTCCGCGAGCACGGTCCCGTCGAGACCGGTCACCGCGGCGTGCAGATGGGTGGCGCCGAACACCGCGCCGAGGACGACACCGCGGCCGGACGCGATCCGCAGGATGCGGGAGGGCCGCCCGCCGGTGGAGGGGGCCGGCTCGCCCTCGGCCACCAGGCCGAGGCGGATCGCGTGGTCCACCCGCTGCGTGATGACCGTCCGGCCCAGCCCGGTCTGCCGGCCGAGGTCGGGCCTGGTCACGGCCGTTCCGCTCCTGATCAGGCTCAGGACCAGGGAGAGGGTACGGGTGTGGTCGGTCATGCAGTGAGCTTATGGTCCCGGCGCCCGCTGCCGTCGCCGACGGCCGGGACGGGAGGATCCACCGGCGCGGCACCGCCTGCGAAAGCGACCGCAGACCGGGCGCCGCCGCCGTGGGCGTCGCCCCGCCCGTCCACCGCAAGCATTGACCCGTCGGTCCATGCACAGGGCAGCCTGCATCAACATTGATCGGGTCAATCCATGTCGCAGCGGCTACCGTGACGCCCATGCGCGATCAACACCCCGCTCCCGGAAGTCCCGCGCGGCGGCTGAGCACCAAGGAGACCGCCGAGCTGCTCGGTGTGAAGCCCGAGACCGTGTACGCCTACGTGAGCCGGGGCCAGCTCAGCAGCAGACGCGAGCCAGGAGGCCGCGCCAGCACCTTCGACGCCCGGGAGGTGGAGTCGCTCGCCCGGCGCAACCGGCGGGAGGCCGCCGGGGGTCCCGGCTCCGGCGGTGATCTGTCGGTGCGCACCCGGATCACCCTGATCGACAAGGACCGGTACTTCTTCCGGGGTGTCGACGCCACCGAACTCGCCGCACACCACTCCTACGAGGAGGTGGCCGAGTGGCTGTGGACGGGCCGCATGACCCGGGGCGTGACCTTCACCGCGCCGCCGGCCACCGTCGCGGTCGCCCGCCGGGCCGTCGACGCGCTGCCCGAGCACACCTCGCCCACCGACCGGCTACGGGTCGCCACGATCGCCGCGGCCGCCGAGGACCCACTGCGCTTCGACCTGTCCGAGGAGTCCGTCCTCGGCGCCTCGCGCGTGCTGATCCCCACGCTCGTCGCCGCCCTCCCCGGGCGGCGCCGACGGGGGCACGACGACGGCCCGCTGGCCCACCGCCTGTGGGACGGGCTGACCGGCATCGAACCCGGCGACGCCGCGCTGCGCTTCCTGGACACCGCGCTCGCGCTGCTCGTCGACCACGACCTGGCCGCCTCCACCCTCGCGGTCCGGGTCGCCGCCTCCGCGCGCGCCCACGCGTACGCGGCCGTGTCGGCCGGGCTCGGCGTGCTCGAGGGCCCCCTGCACGGCGCTTCCAGCGGCCTCGCCCACCGGATGCTGCTCGACGTCCTCGACCAGGGCAGCGCCGGCACGGTGATCGCGGACGAGCTGCGCGCCGGCCGCCGTATCCCCGGTCTCGGCCACCGCCTCTACCAGGGCGAGGACCCACGCGCGCGGGTCCTGTTCGCGCTGCTGGAGGAGGTCCCCCACGCGGAGCCCGCCCTGCTCGCGGCCCGGGACATCGTCGCCACGACCGCCCGGCACACTCCGCTGCACGCCAACGTCGACCTGGCGCTCGCCGTGTTCACGGCCTCCTGCGGCATGCCCGCCACCGCGGGCGAGACCGTCTTCGCCGTCGCCCGTACGGCGGGCTGGATCGCCCACGCCCTGGAGGAGTACGGCGAACGCCCGCTGCGCATGCGTCCCAGCGGCCACTACGTCGGCCCGAAACCGCCGCAGCCCCTGCCGGAGTAACCCCTTCGACCACCCCTTCGGAGAGGCGAACGGGCGAGGCCGGCAGTCACCCCGGGCAAAGTCAGGTTAGGCTCACCTCTGTGAGTAGGTGCGCAACCGTCTCCCGGATGCTCGACGAGCCTGTTTCCGGTACCGCCGCCACCGCGACGACGTGGCTGCTCCTGGAACAACCCGGCCCGTGGGGTCCCAAGGCGCTCACTTCGAGCCATCTGGACCCCGTGCTGGGCCGCGCCCTGGAGACCGCCGCCAAGGGGACCGGCGTACGGATCGCCCTGATCCGCCGCCCCGGCCGCCATGCCGACCCCGGCACCCCCGCCGTACGGCAGGTGTACGTCGCCCACACGGTTCCCGGGAACGTCTGGCTGTACAGCGCCACCACCCGTGACCCGCACCGGCTGCTCGGTCTCGACTTCGCCGCGCTCGGCGCGGGCGACCCCCGCTCGTTCGGCGTGGCGCTCGACGGCCGGCCGCACCGGGGCGGCCCGCTCGCGCTCGTCTGCACCAACGGCAAGCGGGACCGCTGCTGTGCCCTGCTGGGCCGCCCGCTCGCCGCCGAACTGGCGGCGTCCGGGACCCCGGGCACCTGGGAGGTCACCCATCTGGGTGGTCATCGCTTCTCGCCGACGGTGCTCGTCCTGCCCTACGGCTACACGTACGGCCGCGCCGAGGCTCATGCCGTCAAGGACGTCCTGCACGGCATCCAGCAGGGCCGTGTGGTGCTGGACGGCTGCCGCGGCTGCTCCGCCTGGGAACGGCCCGGTCAGGCAGCCGAACTGGCTGTGCGGGAAGCGGTGGGCGAGTACACCGCGGGCGTGCTGAGCGTCGTACGGACCGAGGGCGCGGCCCCGCGCTGGGACGTCACCGTCGCCCACACCGACGGCCGCCGCTGGCGGGTCTGCGTGGCCCAGGGCGCCTCGCTGCCGCCGCGCCCGGAGAGCTGCGGGGTGTCGGTGCTGGGGTCGCCGGCCCGGATGGACGTGGTCTCGCTGCGGGAGCTGCGGACGGCGACGGCCCTGGCGAGCTGACCCGGAGTTTCGGGTTCCTCGGCTCCTCGGGTTTCCCAGGGTCCTCCGAACTGGTCAAGAGATCCACGCCACACCCCCTTAAGCCCCGCGCACCCGCGCACGTACCGTCGCGGTATGAGCCCCACGCCCCCTGTGCGCCGTCTACGCCCCCGGCTGCCCCGGAAGGTGTTCTCGCAGGTCCTGTTGATGCAGCTGGCGATCGCCGCGGGGGTCGCGGTGCTCGCGACCGGGCTCTTCCTGGCGCCCCTGAGCAAGCAGTTGGACCAGGAGGCGATGCGCAGGGCGCTGGCGATCGCCGAGACCACCGCCCAGGACCCGCAGATCGCCGAGGGCGTACTGACGACCCGGCCCAGCACGACCGGGCCGGTGCAGAAGGAGGCCGAGAGGATCCGCACGGCCACCCGCGCCGAGTACATCGTGGTGATGGACCGGCGGGGCGTGCGCTGGTCGCACACCACCCTCTCGGAGATCGGTGGGCATGTCTCGACCGACCCCAGCGAGGCGCTGGCCGGCAAGGAGGTCATGCAGATCGACAACGGCACCCTGGGCCGCTCCGCGCGCGGCAAGGTGCCGCTGTACGACTCGAAGCACCGGATCATCGGGGCGGTCTCGGTCGGCATCGCCTACGACAGCGTGCGGGCGCGGCTGCTCAGCACGATCCCCGGGCTGTTCGCCTACGCCGGCGGTGCCCTCGCGGCCGGCGCGCTCGCCGCCTGGCTGGTCTCCCGAAGGGTCCAGCGCCAGACCCGCGACCTGGCGTTCTCCGACATCTCGGCGCTGCTCGCGGAGCGCGAGGCGATGCTGCACGGCATCCGGGAGGGCGTCGTCGCCCTCGACCGCGGCGGCCGCATCCGGCTCCTCAACGACGAGGCGAGAAGGCTCCTGGGCATCGGTGACGAGTCCGTCGGCCGGTCCCCCGACGAGGCGCTCGGCGCGGGCCGTACGACCGATGTGCTGGCCGGCCGGGTGACCGGCACGGATCTGCTCACCGTGCGCGGCCAGCGGGTTCTGGTCGCCAACCGCATGCCCACGGACGACGGCGGCGCCGTCGCCACCCTGCGCGACCGCACCGAACTGGAACAGCTCGGCCGTGAACTCGACTCCACGCGCGGTCTGATCGACGCCCTGCGCGCCCAGGACCACGAGCACGCCAACCGTATGCACACCCTGCTCGGGCTGCTGGAACTGGAGATGTACGACGACGCGGTCGAGTTCGTCGGCGAGGTGGTCGGCGACCACCGGGTCACCGCCGAGCAGGTCACGGAGAAGATCCAGGACCCGCTGCTGGCCGCCCTGCTGGTCGGCAAGGCGACCGTCGCGGCCGAGCGCGGCGTCGCCCTGTGGGTCTCCGACCGCACCTGGCTGCCGGACCGGCTGATCGACCCCAGGGGTCTGGTCACGGTCGTGGGCAACCTGGTGGACAACGCGCTGGACGCGGTCGCCGGTACGCCGCACGCACGCGTGGAGGTCGAGTTGTGCGCGCAGGGCCGGGCGATCGTCCTCAGGGTGCGGGACACCGGGCCCGGGATCCCGGCGGCACAGCGGGAACTGGTCTTCACGGAGGGCTGGTCCACCAAGAAACCGCCCGCACACGGCAAGCGCGGCATCGGGCTCCCTCTGGTGCGCCGGCTCGCCGAACGGCAGGGCGGCAGCGCGACCGTGGAGGAACCGGAGGGCGGGGGCGCCCAGTTCACGGTCGTCCTCCCCGAGGCACTGACCGCACCGGAGCTGGAGCTGGAACCGGCGCTCGCACCGGCCGACGAGGAGGCCCGATGATCGAGGTCCTGGTCGTGGACGACGACACCCGGGTCGCCCGGGTCAACGCCGCCTACGTCGAGAAGGTGCCCGGCTTCCATGTGGCCGGCGAGGCCCACAACGCGGCGCAGGCGCTGCGCCGGTTGGAGACCCTGCCCCGCCTCGACCTGGTCCTGATGGACCACTACCTGCCCGACGACACCGGCCTCGCGGTGCTCCAGGAGATGCGCCGGCGCGGCCACCAGACCGACGTGATCATGGTGACGGCGGCCCGGGACGTGTCGACCGTGCAGGCGGCGATGCGGCAGGGCGCTCTGCAGTACCTGGTCAAGCCGTTCGCGTTCGCGGGGCTGCGCGCCAAGCTGGAGGCGTACGCGCGGCTGCGGCGCACCCTGGACGGCGGCGGCGAGGCGGAACAGGCCGAGGTGGACCGCATCTTCGGCGCGCTGTCCGTACCGTCCGCGCCGTCCGCGCCGGGGCTGCCGAAAGGGCACTCTCCCACCACCGCCGAGCTGGTGCGCCAGTGTCTGATGCGCGCCGACGGCCCGCTGTCGGCCCAGGAGATCGCCGAGCGGACGGGGGTGAGCCGCCAGACCGCCCAGCGGTATCTGAAGCTCCTGGAGCGCACGGGACGGGCCCGGCTGACCCTCAAGTACGGCGACGCGGGCCGCCCCGAACACCGTTACGTGTGGGCGGCCCGCGGCTGAGAGAGGCGTGTTACTTGGCGGCCTCGACGAACTCCGTGGTGTACGTCTTGCTGAGGTCGACATCGGCGTTCTGGATGTTCGTGTTGAACGCCTTGAGCACCTTCTCCACGGTCTCCGGACCGTTCTCGGGCATGACCCCGTCCTCGGTGAACATCGGCAGGGTGCTCTTGATGGACTGTGTGTAGAGAGCCTTGTCGCCCTGGGCGTAGTCGGCGGGCATCTTCGCCGCGATCTCGGCGGCGCTGTGCGTGGACATCCACTTGAGCGTCTTGACGAACGCGTTGACCAACTTCTGAACGGTGTCCTTGTGGCCGTTGACCCAGTCCGTCTGCATGTACAGACTCGACGACGGGTACGGCCCGCCGAGCGCCTTCTGGGACCCTTCCGGCGTCCGCATGTCGACCAGGACCTTGCCCGCCTTCTTGTCCAGGATCGTCGCGACGGTCGGGTCGGTGGTCATGCCGCCGTCGATGGAGCCCTGCTGGAGCGCCGAGATGAAGGTCGCGCCGGCGCCGACGGCGACCGGGGAGAAGTCGCTGACCTTCACGCCGTTCTTGACGGCGAGGTACTTGGTGAGGAAGTCGGTCGACGACCCGAGGCTGGTGATGCCCAGCTTCTTGCCCTTGAAGTCCTTGGGCGAGGTGATGTCACCGGCCGCCTTGGTGGAGACGACCTCCACCTCGCCGGGAGCGCGCGAGAACTGCACGACGGACTCCACCGCCTTGCCCTTGGTCTGGAGGTCCAGCGTGTGGTCGTAGAAGCCGACCGTTCCCTGGACCTGTCCGGCGACGAGCGCCGTCTCGGCCTGCACACCGGCCGGCTCGGTCAGCAGTTCCACGTTCAGGCCCTCGGCGTCGAAGTAGCCGAGCCGCTGGGTGAGCATCGCGGGCAGGTAGATGACCTTGTCCAGGCCACCGACCATGATCTTGACCTTCGTGCCCTTTCCGGAGCCGGTGGAGGCCGTGCCGGCCGCGTCGTTGGCGCAGGCGGTGAGGGAGGAGAGGGCGAGCAGGCCGGCGACGGCCAGGGTGCCGTATCTGGCGGACTTGCGCATGAGGTTCACGTCCTTGTGAGAGGCGGTGCGGGGTGGAGAGGAGGGGACGGGCTCAGCTGTCGGAACCCGACGGCTTCCACCGGAAGATGCGGCGCTCGGCGAAGGTGAGAAGTCCTTCGGCGGCGAGCGCGACGACGGCGAGGATGGTCATCGCGGCATACACACCGGCCGCGTTGAAGGTGCCCTGCGACTGAGCGACGAGCAGGCCGATGCCCTTGGTGGCGCCGATGTACTCGCCGACGATGGCGCCGATGAGGGCGAAGCCGAAGCTGACGTGGAGGCTGGTGAAGATCCACGAGGTGGCCGACGGGATGACGACCTGGAGGGTCACCCTGCGGTCGCTCGCGCCGAGGATCCGCGCGTTGGCGACCAGGTTGCGGTCGACCTCACGGGCACCCTGGAAGGCGTTGAAGAACACCGGGAAGAACACCAGCACGACGGCCGAGGCGACCTTGGAGGACGCGCCGAGCCCGAACCAGATCACGAAGATCGGTGCGAGCACGATCCTGGGGATCGAGTTGAGCACCTTGATGTACGGACCAAGGACATCGGCGAGGAAGCCGATCCGTCCCAGCGCGATACCGAAGACCACACCGGCGATGACACCGATGACCCAGCCGAGCAGCGCCTCGTAGAGCGTGTACCAGATCTGCTCGCCCAGGGGGCCGAGCGCGGTGCCATGGGTCACCCAGGTCCAGATCTGGTCCCAGATCTTCGACGGCATCGAGAAGTTGAACGGGTCGATGACCTTGGCACGGGACAGGACCTCCCACAGGCCGAGGACGGCCACCAGGAGCAGGACGCGCACGGCGAACACGATCGCCTTGCGTCTGCGGGCGGCCTGGGCCCGCGACCGGGCGCGGTCCGGCGCGGTCCTGGCCGTCTCGACGACCGGTGTGCTGAGGGTGTCAGGCGACATGAGCGGCACCCCTCTCCCGGGTGATGCGGACCTCTTCGCCGAGGGACTCCCAGATCTCGCGGTAGATCTCGATGAACCGCGGCTCCAGACGCACCGACTCCACCTTGCGGGGGCGGGGCAGGTCGATCTCGAAGACCTGCTTCACGGTCGCGGGCCCGGCGGTCATGACGACGACCTTGTCGGCCAGCGCGATGGACTCCTCCAGGTCGTGGGTGACGAAGACGACCGAGGCGCCCGTGCCCTCCCACAGCTCAAGGAGCTCGTCCGACATCAGGGCCCGGGTCTGCACGTCGAGCGCGGAGAACGGCTCGTCCATGAGCAGGATCTCGGGGTCGTTGACGAAGGTCGCGGCGAGCGCCACACGCTTGCGCTGACCGCCGGAGAGCTGGTGCGGGTAGCGGTCCTCGAAGGCGGCGAGCCCGACCTTGGCCAGCCAGGCGCGAGCCTTCTCCTTGGCCTCCGCCTTGGGCACCCCGCGGAAGCGGGGGCCGGCCATCACGTTGGAGAGCACGGTCCGCCAGGGGAAGGTGGCGTCCTGCTGGAAGACGAAACCGACCTTGTCGCCGACGCCCGCGACCGGCTCACCGGCCACCAGCACCTCGCCCTCACTGGGCTCCTCCAACCCGCTGACCAGGGTCAGTGTGGTGGACTTGCCGCACCCCGTCGGCCCTACGACGGCCACGAACTCGCCGCGCCCCACGATGAGGTCGAGGTCCCGGACGGCCGTGTGCAGACCCCCCGACGGGGTCTTAAAGATCTTGCTCGCGCCCCGTAGCTCGATGGCGGGGCTGGTGTCTGTGCTCATGGGCCGGGACGGTAGGTGTGGCCCGCACCACGGCAGCAGTCTTGTGGGCGCAAGCCGTTCTTTTGCTCGCAAGCACCTGTTGTGCTCTTTTTGCTCGCGCTACAACTGCGGAGCCGAAACACGGGCTTAACGCTCGCCGGCCTTGAAGGAGAGGCCTGATGATTGACGTCCTGGTGGTCGACGACGACTTCCGTGTCGCTGAGATAAACGCCAAGTACGTGGGGAAGGTTCCCGGCTTCCGGGTGGCCGCCCGCGCGCACAGCGCTGCCCAGGCGCTGGCCGCCGTGAGCCGCGGCACCATCGACCTGGTCCTGCTTGACCACTACCTGCCGGACCAGACCGGCCTCGAACTCGTCCATCAGATGCGGGAACAGGGCCACGGCACCGACGTCATCATGATCACGGCGGCCAGCGATGTGACGACCGTCCAGCGGGCGATGCGCCTGGGCGCCCTGCACTACCTGGTCAAGCCGTTCACCTTCGCCGCCCTGCGCGCCCGCCTGGACTCCTACGCGGCCCTGCGCCGTACCGTCGACCGGGTCGGCGGCCGGGGGCTGACGGGCCAGGAGCAGGTCGACCGGATCTTCGGCGCCCTGCGCACCTCACCGGCGCCGTCCGCCCCCGGCCTGCCCAGCGGTCACTCCGAGCCCACGACAGACCTCATCTGCGGCGTCCTGCACCGCGCCGCCCATCCGCTCTCCGCCCACGAGGTCGCCGCCGAGACCGGCCTCAGCCGCTCCACCGCCCAGCGCTACCTCCGCCACCTGGAACAGGCCGGCCGCCTCCGCCTCTCCCTGAAGTACGGCGACACGGGCCGCCCGGAACACCGCTACGCCTGGGTGGCGCCGTAGCTCTTCCGGGATGCCCTAGACGGCCCCCGCCCCTGTCAGCGACCGCACCTCGGTCTCCGCGTGCCTGGCCTCGTCCGGGGCCTCGTCCGAGGTGACCGTGCCGAGCCAGCCGGCCAGGAAGCCGAGCGGGATGGAGACGATCCCCGGGTTCTGCAACGGGAAGTACTGGAAGTCCACGCCCGGGAACAGCGCGCCCGGGCTCCCGGACACCACCGGGGACAGCACGACCAGCCCCAGCGCGGGCACGAGCCCGCCGTATACGGCCCACACCGCGCCGCGGGTCGTGAAGTTCCGCCAGAACAGGGAGTAGAGCAGCACCGGCAGGTTCGCCGAGGCCGCCACCGCGAAGGCGAGCCCCACCAGGAAGGCGACGTTCATGTCACGGGCCAGCAGGCCGAGGGCGATCGCCAAGGCACCGATACCGACCGCCGCCACGCGCGCCACCGCGACCTCGCTGCGCTGCCTGGCGTGCGGCCTGCGCAACGTGGCGTACAGGTCATGGGCGACGGACGCCGAAGAGGCGAGGGTGATCCCGGCGACCACGGCGAGGATCGTCGCGAAGGCGACGGCGGCGACCACCGCGAACAGAACCGTTCCGACGGTGGAGCCCGCGCCGCCGCCCAGGTCGAGCGCCAGCAGCGGAACCGCTGTGTTCCCGTTCGACGCCCGCACCGCGTCCGGCCCGACCAGGGCCGCCGCCCCGAAGCCGAGCACGATCGTCATCAGGTAGAAGCTCCCGATCAGCCCGATCGACCAGACCGTCGAACGCCGCGCCGCCCGCGCGGTCGGCACCGTGTAGAAGCGGGACAGGATGTGCGGCAGGCCCGCCGTGCCCAGCACCAGTGCCAGCCCCAGGCTGACGAAGTCCAGCCGCGCGCTCCAGCTCCCGCCGTATTTGAGCCCCGGCACCAGGAACGCCTTCCCGTGCCCACTGTGCTCGGCGGCCGTGAGCAGCAGCCGGTCGATGTCGCCGTGGAAACGCACCAGCACCAGCACGGTCAGCGCCACCGTCCCGCTCAGCAGCAGGACCGCCTTCACGATCTGGATCCATGTCGTGGCCCGCATGCCTCCCAACGACACATAGATCACCATCAGCGCGCCGACCCCGATGACCATCCACGCCTGCGCCGCCTCGCCGGTCCGCCCGAGCAGCAGCGCGACCAGGCTGCCCGCCCCCACCATCTGCGCCACCAAATAGAGAACGGACACGGTGACCGAGGACGTTCCCACCGCGATCCGCACCGGCCGCTCGCTCATCCGCGCCGCGATCACGTCGGCCAGCGTGAACCGCCCGCAGTTGCGCACCAGCTCGGCCACCAGGAACAGCACGACCAGCCACGCCACCAGGAAGCCGACCACATACAGCAGCCCGTCGTAGCCGAAGAGCGCGATGAGCCCGGTCACCCCGAGGAAGGAGGCCGCCGACATGTAGTCGCCCGCGATGGCAAAACCATTCTCCATCGGCGAGAAGAGCCGACCGCCGGCGTAGAACTCCTCCGGCGAACCGTGCCGCCTCCGGCTCACCCACGTCGTGATCCCCAGCGTCACGGCGACGAACGCGCTGAACAACAGCAGTGCCAGCGTCTGATGATGGATCGTCATGCCGCACCACCCCGGGCGCCCCTGGTCAGCTCCTGGGTGTCCCAGCGCAGCTCCAGCGCGGCACGGTCCCTGCGCAGCCGCGCGTGCCGGGCGTAGGCCCAGGTGAGCAGGAACGTGGTGAGGAACTGCCCGAGCCCCGCGACCATCGCCACGTTCACCGCTCCGGCGACGGGCCGCGCCATCAGTTCCGGCGCCGTCGTAGCCGTCACCACATATCCCACGTACCAGGTGAGGAAGACGGCGACCCCCGGCACCACGAATCTCCGGTACCGGCTGCGCACCTCCTGGAAGGCCGCGCTGCGCTGTACCTCCAGATACACGTCACGGGCGCGAACGCCCGCACCCTCCCACTCGGTTCGCGCGCCCGGTACCGCGGGAGCCGGCCCCCCGGTGCCGTCCGGTTCGCCCCAGCCCGAGGCCAGCGCGTCGTACCAGGGGTCCTCGTACCTGACTTCTCCGGAGGCCGCGCCGTACTCGCCCTGGTCCTCGTACCGCCCGGCCGAACTCTCGGTGCCGTCCCCGCCATCGCGGTGACGCCCGTTGCTTGACTGCATGCCCAAGGATGGACAGATCGGGAACATCCCCGACTCTTCTTCCCCTGGCTCTTCACCCCATCAGGTGACTCAATCCGCTGGTAGCCGCACCAGTCCCTTCCCGTACGCGTAACGCACCGCCTGGGCCCGGTCCTTGAGCCCCGTCTTGGCGAACAGGTTGTTGATATGCGTCTTCACGGTCGCGGTGGAGACGTGCAGTCTCCGGGCGATCTCCTGGTTGCTGAACCCCTCGGCGATCAGCACCAGGACCTCGGTCTCCCGCGCGGTGAGCCCGTCCGGCGCCTCCGGGGCCACGGGCGCCGGTTCGGACTGCGACAGCCGCTCCAGCAGCCTCCGCTGGATGCTCGGCGACAGTCCCGCATCCCCCGAGAGCACGCTCTCCACGGCTCTGACGATCTCGTCGCCGCCGGCGTCCTTGGTCAGGTAACCACGGGCACCGGCCCGCAGCGCCGGGAACAGCGACTCGTCGTCCGCGAACGTGGTCAGCACCACGACCTGGGTCCCGGGGTACTCCGACCGGATCCGCCGGGTCGCCTCCACCCCGTCGCAGCGCGGCATCCTCAGGTCCATCAGCACCACGTCCGGGGCCAGTTCGGCGACCAGCCGGACCGCCTCCTCCCCGTCCCCGGCCGCTCCGACGACCTCCACGCCGGGCAGCAGCCCGAGGAGCATCACGATGCCCTCCCTGACCACTGTCTGGTCGTCGGCGACCACGACCCGCGCGGGCTTCTTCTCACCCTCCGTCATACGGGCACCCTCAACCTCACCTCGAACCCCTCATCGTCCCGCCCTGCCTGCAGCGACCCGCCCAGCAACTCGGCCCGCTCCCGCATACCCAGCAGACCGTACCCGCTGCCGGCGCCGGTGAGTTCGCCAGGACGACCGCCCGAGTCCCTCACCTTCAGCATCACTTCGTGATCGCTGTAGTCCAGCCGTACCTGGACCTTGGCACCGCGGGCGTGTTTGCGGACGTTCGTCAACGCCTCCTGGGCGACGCGTCGTACGGTCTGCGACGCCTCGGCGGACAGGGCACGACGTGCACCTGTGACAGTGACCTCGGCGCCGTCGGTCGAACCGACGAGTGCGGTCAGGAAGTCCTCCAGCGGAGTGAGCTCGCCGCGCAGGGCGGACAGGGCCTGGCGGGTCTCGGCGAGCCCGTCGCGGGCCATTCCGCGGGCGGCCACCACCCGTTCGAGGATCTGCTCCCGGTCGGCCCCACGCTCGATCAGCAGCCGCGCGGCCTCCAGGTGCACCAGCTGGGCGGAGAGACTGTGGGCCAGCACGTCATGGATCTCCCTGGCGATCCTGGCCCGCTCCGCCAGCGCCGCCGACTCGGCCTCGGCCGCTCTCGCGGCGCGCTCCTGGGCGAGCAGCCGCTGTGCGTGGCCCCGGGCCTCGGAGTCGAGTCTCATGACGTAACCGGCGAGAGCCAGGCCGACGACCGTGGCCGCGGTGGTCAGCCATACGTCGTTGTTGAACGCGGAGTACGAGGCCAGGGCCACCGAAGCGACGGGCAGGGCGATCGCGACCGGCAGCCGCTCCAGGGCGGTGACCCCGCAACCGCACCAGATCACGAGGGCCGGTCCCCGGAAGCCCGTGGTCTCCGCCACGACCGCGAGGGCCAGGAGGACAGTGATGAGCAGCAGGGAGGGCACGAGCCGGTGGGCGTAGGTGGTCCGGAAGAACCCCCAGGAGACCACGGCGGTCACGACGACCCCCGCCACCGCCGCGGCCACGCCCCAGCCGTGGACGTGCGACTGGTTGAAGGCGCTCCACAGCAGCAGGGTGAGGACGAGCAGTCTCACGCCCCAGGCGAGGGAGCGCCGGGCTCGGGAGATCCCCTCCCGGCTCAGCGCTTCTCGCGAGGGCCAGCGTGTCCAGGCGTTCTCCGTCACACGCCTTCCTTCCTGGTGACCCGGGCCATGCCGTCACCGTACGCGCGGGTGGAGCCGCTCGCGGGTGCGGCGGAGGGAAGCAACTGGGCACGCCAGCCGAGGATGCCGGCGCGGACCAGCAGGGTGAGCGCCAGTCCGAGCATGAGGGCCGCGCTGTCCTGATGGACGCCGATGACGGCTCCGACGGCGTAGAGACCGACACGCACGGCTATGCCGGCGAACCAGACGAGCCCGCTCGCCTTGGTGCTCCGGGTCCACACGACACCGTCGGCTTCCGTCCACACCCGGGTGGTCCAGGCCCACGCGGCGCCCATCACGAGTCCCACCAGCATCTCGGTGGCGAGCAGGAGGGCGGACGCGGTGCGGTGGTGGGCGTCGAGTATGCCGGGCTCGCGCAGCGCGAGAACCGCGAGGATCACGGGCCCCAGCCACCAGCGCCGGCCTGTGCTGATCGGGCGGGCGCGGAACTGCCGTGCGATCACCACGACGACGACGGCCACGATCAGCAACGCGTTGACGAGCCCGGACATCAGAGCCTCCGTGAGCGGGAAGGGGCGGTGCCGGGAGCGGGAGCACCCGACGCCTTCGACGCTACGGAAACGCGCAGGCCAGCAGATCGGAGCGGGGGTGGATCACGGGTGGATTCCAGCGAGCGCGATCTCTCCACCCCCGGGTGGACTCCCACCAACGGGACGGCGCGGGCCACCACCGAGCCGACGAGCCGACAGACCGCGGGCGAGCCGACAGACCGCGGGCGAGCCGACAGGCCGCGGGCGAGCCGAAGGCGGGCATGGCATCTCGCAGAACGGCCGCTCGGCATCCCACCTGGGCAAACCGGCGGACACCTGCGGACACCTACCGGCCGAGGCCGACGGGCAGCACCTCGCGAAACGACCGGTCGGCACCCCTGTGGCCACCGGCAGGCACCTCGCACCACACGGCCGACCGCAGGCCCGGCCGGCATCTCGCCGAACGGGTACCCCGCGCGGGAAGATCAGGAGGTATCCCGCGGAAACGATCGAGCGGCGGCTGACCGGGCATCCGACGGAGCCACACGCCCGGCGGACCGGCAGGCAGGACCGGCCTGACGGCGCACACCCTCCGCCGCCCGGCCTGCCTACCCCGGCCCTGCCCTGTCCACCAGCCGCCCGCCCACCGCAGCCCGGCCTGCCGGCCGCACTGCTCGGCCGAAGCCGAGCAGTGCGGCTACGCGTCGATCCGTGACCGGTCCAGCGTCGCCGCCGAGCTGGAGATGAACTCCTTGCGGGGGGCCACGTCGTTGCCCATCAGAAGGTCGAAGACCTGTTCGGCCGCATCGAGGTCGGAGAGGTTGATGCGGCGCAGGGTGCGATGGCGCGGGTCCATCGTCGTCTCCGCCAGCTGGTCGGCGTCCATCTCGCCGAGACCCTTGTAGCGCTGGATGGAGTCCTTGTACCGGATGCCCTTGCTCTGGAACTCCATCAGCTTGTCGCGCAGCTCGCGGTCCGAGTACGTGTACACGTACTTGTCCTGGCCCTTCTTGGGCTGGACGATCTCGATCCGGTGCAGCGGCGGGACCGCGGCGAAGACCCGGCCGGCCTCGACCATGGGCCGCATGTACCGCTGGAACAGCGTCAGCAGCAGGCAGCGGATGTGGGACCCGTCGACGTCGGCGTCGGTCATCATGATGATCTTGCCGTAGCGAGCGGCCTCGATGTCGAAGGTGCGGCCTGAGCCCGCCCCTATGACCTGGATGATCGCCCCGCACTCGGCGTTCTTCAGCATGTCCGTCACCGAGGACCGCTGGACGTTGAGGATCTTGCCGCGGATCGGCAGCAGCGCCTGGAACTCGGAGTTCCGGGCGAGCTTCGCGGTACCGAGCGCGGAGTCGCCCTCGACGATGAACAGCTCGCTGCGCTCGACGTCGTCGCTGCGGCAGTCGGCGAGCTTGGCGGGCAGGGACGAGGACTCCAGGGCCGTCTTGCGGCGCTGCGCGTCCTTGTGCTGACGGGCCGCGATGCGGGTCCGCGCGGCGGCGACCACCTTTTCCAGGACCACGCGGGCCTGGGCGGCGGCGTCGCGCTTGGCGGAGGTGAGGAAGGCCTTCAGTTCCTTGGAGACCACGTTGTTCACGATCCGGCGCGCCGCCGAGGTACCGAGAACCTCCTTGGTCTGACCCTCGAACTGCGGCTCGGCGAGCCGCACGGTGACGACCGCGGTGAGGCCCTCCAGGGCGTCGTCCTTGACGATGTCGTCCTCGGCGACGCGCAGCAGTTTCTTGGCACGCAGCGCCTCGTTGAGAGTCTCGCGGATGGCCTGCTCGAAGCCGGCCACGTGGGTGCCGCCCTTGGGCGTGGCGATGATGTTGACGAAGGACCTGAGGTTCTGGTCGTAACCGGTGCCCCAGCGCAGCGCCACGTCGACGCCGAGTTCGCGGGTGACCTCGGTGGGGGTCATCTGGCCGTGTTCGTCGAGGACCGGGACGGTCTCCTTGAAGGTGCCCTGCCCGGAGAAGCGGAGGACGTCGCAGACCGGCTTGTCGGTGGCCAGGTACTCGCAGAACTCGCTGATGCCGCCGTCGAAGCGGAACGACTCCTCGCCCTTGCTGCCGCCCTCGCCGAGGCCGTACTCGTCACGGACGACGATGGTCAGGCCGGGCACCAGGAACGCGGTCTGGCGGGCACGCTGGTGGAGCGTGTCCAGGGAGAGCTTGGCGTCCTTGAGGAAGATCTGCCGGTCGGCCCAGTAGCGCACGCGCGTGCCGCTGCGGGTCTTGGGCACCCTCTTCGTCTTGCGCAGCCCGCTCGCGGCCTCGAACTTGCCGTCCGGGCCGGCACCGGTGAAGGCCCCCGGCACGCCGCGGCGGAAGCTGATGGCGTGCACATGGCCCCCACGGTCGACCTCGACGTCGAGGCGCGCGGAGAGGGCGTTGACCACGGAGGCGCCGACGCCGTGCAGACCGCCGGAGGCCGCGTAGGAGCCGCCGCCGAACTTGCCGCCGGCGTGCAGCTTGGTCATGACGACCTCGACGCCGGACAGGCCGGTCTTGGGCTCGACGTCCACAGGGATGCCACGGCCGTTGTCCCGGACCTCGACGGAGCCGTCGTCGTGAAGGACGACGTCGATGTGGTCGCAGTAGCCGCCGAGGGCCTCGTCCACGGCGTTGTCGATGATCTCCCACAGGCAGTGCATCAGGCCCCGGCTGTCGGTCGAGCCGATGTACATGCCGGGACGCTTGCGCACGGCTTCGAGGCCCTCAAGGACGAGAAGGTGCCGCGCGGTGTAGTTGGAGCCGTCCCGGTCTGCTCCTGCCAGCAGCGCAGTGGACGGCACGGACGTATCGGCGGTCACGCGGTTCGCTCCTCGCTGAATTTCAATGGGGCCCCTTTTGGGTAAGGGCCGGCTTCGGTCGCCGCTCAGAGGGTACCGAGGCCTGGTAGAGCCGTTGTAACGCCACCCTCGTCATGGACTCACACTAGTCCAAGGTCGTATACGTGTTCGATCCCTCGATGGAGTGAAGTACATATCACGTTCCCTTCGGGGCATGAACCATTTAGGCTCCGGGCACGTCCTCACAAACAACCGGCAACCCGGCCGGGAGGATGAGACCGATGATCCGCGCGAACCCGTAAGCACCCAAGACGACGCAATACGGCACATTCGCCGCCAACCGGCAGCAGACGGCCACCTCGAAAGATTTTTTTTCGAGGAGAAGCCCCGAGCGGGAACGTTTTCGGGCTGGTTGGATGTTGACCCTGGTACGACAGCTCGTCGAGCTAGAGAAGAGGCGACGTGACTACTGTTCTGACCCCCGCGAGCCACCTGACGGCCGCCGATCGCTGCGACCGCTGCGGCGCCCAGGCATACCTGCGCGTCGTACTGCTCAGCGGCGGAGAACTGCTCTTCTGCGCCCACCATGGTCGCAAGTTCGAGCCGGAACTCAAGAAGATCGCCGCTGAGATACAGGACGAGACGGAGCGGCTGACCTCCGCTCCGGCCACCGCTTCCGAAGATGAGCGCTGACCTCTCGCAATCCACGACGAGCTAACCCCGGCACAGGCCGGGTTAAGGGCGGCCGCTCCCCGGGGAGCGGCCGCCCTCGTCATATCCGCACAGAGGCCCTCAGGAGCGCTTGTGAGGCCCGCGTGAGCCGCTGAGGGCACCGCCGGGGCCGAGCGCCCGTACAGCCTCCGAGGCGCGCGTGTAGACGCCAGGACTCCCCGGCCGGCCACAGCCGCTCCCCCACGACACGAGTCCGATCAGCTTCCCGTCGGCGACCAGCGGCCCTCCGCTGTCGCCCTGGCATGCGTCCGGACCGCCGCGGGTCTCGCCCGCGCACACCATCGAGTCCGCCCGGTAGGCGCCGTCGGCGCCGCCGGGATAAGCCCGCTCGCAGGTCTCGTCGGGCAGCACATGGAGCCGCGCCGCGTGCAGCCGGCGCGCGTAGTCGCCTTCGCCCGTGATGTCCCCCCACCCCGAGACCAGGGCGGTGGTGCCCGGTGCGTAGGCGGTGTCGCCCTCGGGGGCCATCGTGATGACCGCGTCGCCGGGCAGGGGCTCGGCAAGGGTGAGGACGGCGAAGTCACCGGTGTTGGCGTCGGGGTCGTAGCCCGGATTGACCCGGGCGGCGGTCACGGGGATCTCCTGGCCCCGCGCCGCGAGCAGATCCGTACGGCCCGCGATGACCTTGAGGTCGCGGACCGGGTCGGACTGTCCACCGATGACCTCGTCGGCCAGGCAGTGGGCGGCGGTCAGCACCATGGTCCGGGCGATCGCCACTCCGCCGCAGAACTGACCGGCCCGGGTACCCCCGAACCGGTCACGGCTGGACAGCGCGACCGTCCACGGGGCCTGGGAGACGTCGACGGAGAAGCCGCCGACCACGACGCTGTCGGCGACGGCGGGAGGCGTGGTGGCCAGCGGTATGACGGTGGCCACGGCCGTCAGGATCAGCGGCCGGATCAGGGCCGGGGCAACAGAACGGCACATGCACGCTCCTCACTCTGGGTGGGACTGGGACACCCAGAGTCATCCAGCGCGCCGCGGCCCGCAGCACGAAGGCCCGGCCCCCGCGAGGGGGGCCGGGCCTTCGACGCCGTGCGAGGACGACCTAGTCGAGGTAGTCGCGCAGCACCTGGGAACGCGACGGGTGGCGCAGCTTCGACATGGTCTTGGACTCGATCTGGCGGATGCGCTCACGCGTGACGCCGTAGACCTTGCCGATCTCGTCGAGGGTCTTCGGCTGACCGTCGGTGAGACCGAACCGCATGGAGACGACGCCGGCCTCGCGCTCGGACAGAGTGTCCAGCACCGAGTGCAGCTGCTCCTGGAGGAGGGTGAAGCTGACGGCGTCGGCGGGAACGACGGCCTCGGAGTCCTCGATGAGGTCACCGAACTCGCTGTCGCCGTCCTCACCCAGCGGGGTGTGCAGGGAGATGGGCTCACGGCCGTACTTCTGGACCTCGATGACCTTCTCCGGGGTCATGTCGAGTTCCTTGGCCAGCTCCTCCGGGGTGGGCTCGCGGCCCAGGTCCTGGAGCATCTGGCGCTGCACGCGCGCGAGCTTGTTGATGACCTCGACCATGTGCACCGGGATACGGATGGTGCGGGCCTGGTCGGCCATGGCGCGAGTGATCGCCTGGCGGATCCACCAGGTGGCGTACGTGGAGAACTTGTAGCCCTTGGTGTAGTCGAACTTCTCGACCGCGCGGATCAGACCGAGGTTGCCCTCCTGGATGAGGTCCAGGAAGAGCATGCCGCGGCCGGTGTAGCGCTTGGCCAGGGAGACCACCAGACGGAGGTTGGCCTCCAGGAGGTGGTTCTTGGCGCGGCGGCCGTCCTCGGCGATGATCTCCAGCTCGCGCTTGAGCTTGGGGGCCAGCTTGTCGGCGTTGGCCAGCTTGTCCTCGGCGAACAGACCGGCCTCGATGCGCTTGGCGAGCTCGACCTCCTGCTCGGCGTTGAGCAGGGGGACCTTGCCGATCTGCTTGAGGTAGTCCTTGACCGGGTCGGCGGTGGCACCGGCCGCGGCGACCTGCTGCGCCGGCGCGTCGTCCTCGTCCTCGTCGGACAGGACGAAGCCCGCGCTCTCGGCGCCCTCGGGCTCCTCGGCGCCCGCCTTCGCCTCCTCGAGGACCTCGTCCTCAAGGATCTCGACGTCGTCCTTCTTGGCGGCGGTCTTCTTGGCCACCGTCTTCTTGGCGGCGGCGGTCGCGGTCTTCTTCGCGGCCACCTTCTTGGCGGTGGGGGCGGCCTTCTTGGCGACGGCCTTCTTCATGGGCGCCGCCTCCTCGGCCGGATCGTCGGCGACGGCGGCGGGCGCCACGGCCGGGGCGGCCGTGGCGGTGGCCTTCCTGGTGGTCACCGTCTTCGCCGCGACCGTCTTGGTGGCGGTGCGCTTGGCCGGACTCTTCGCTGCGACGCTCTTACGGGTGCGCTTGGGCTCCGCGGCACTGACCATCAGCGTCACACCCTCTTCCTCAAGGATCTGGTTGAGGCTGCGCAGTACGTTCTTCCACTGAGTGGCCGGAATCTGGTCAGCTTCGAAGGCCCGACGCACATCGTCGCCGGCGATCTGCCCCTCAGCCTTTCCCCGCTCAATAAGAGCCATGACAGAGACGGACTCGGCGATCTCCGGCGGGAGCGTACGGGATGTGCTGGCCGACACGAACAACCTCTCGGAACGTTGGAAAACGGCTTCCGGCCCCGTCCTGGACGGACTGGAGCCGACCGCCGGCTTGGGGATGGGCCGACGGCGCGGGCGCGGGCCGGGGAGATGGACAGCGCCATGAATGGCGTCCGTATTCCCTCCGCGGCTGTCACCTCTTAGGTCATCGCGTTGTTCGCAAGAGCGTTACGCCCAATCTACGTGGCCCGAGTCACATCCCGTAAGCACTCAAAAACGGTCAGACAAGGACAGAAGTTGTCGTTGACGATCTCTCCGGGCCGTTCGGACCGCTGTCGAGCCTGTCATACGGCCGGCCACCGCACACCGTGTCGGCCCCGCCGGGCCCACCGCCGTACCGCCGGACCCCGCCGGAGCCCTGAGGGATCC
>NZ_JBFBJL010000033.1:0-106924 GCF_040686075.1 Streptomyces sp. NPDC086519 | reverse complement strand
GGTGCGGGGCGGGCGGTGCTGGGCTCGGTGAAGTCGATGATCGGGCACACCATGCCGGCCGCCGGGGTCGCGGGGCTGGTCAAGGCTGCCCTCGCGCTCCACCACGCGACCTTGCTGCCCACCCTGCACTGCGAGGACCCGCACCCGGCCCTGGCCGCCACCCGCTTCCGCACCCTGGACCGGGCCCGGCCCTGGGAGACCGTTCCGCAACAGCCGGTGCGCAGGGCCGGGGTGAACGCCTTCGGGTTCGGCGGGATCAACGCGCACGTGGTCCTGGAGGAGGCCCCGCACAGGCGTGCCGCCGCCGTCAGCCGCGGCGCGGGAGTCATCGGCGCCCGCGGCGCGGAAGCCGCCGCCCCCCGCCGCGCGGAGGTCACCGAACCCGAGCGCATCCTCCTGCTCGCCGCCGACAGCCCGAACGACCTCACCGAGCTGCTGGACACGTCCGACGCCGCCCTCCTCGCCGCCGGTCTCGACCCCTCCCGCCCCCACCCGCAGGCCGGTCCGGCACGCCTCGGCATCATCGACCCCACCGCGCGAAGGCTGCTGGTCGCGCGCCGGGCGGTCGCCAGGGGGCGTGTCTGGCAGGGGCGGAACGACGTCTGGTTCGTGCCGGGGCGCCTCGGCGGTCGGCTGGCCTTCGTCTTCCCGGGCCTGGAGGCCGATTTCCATCCCCAAGTGGACGACGTCGCGGCTCACTTCGGCCTGCCCGGCACCCTCTCCGGTGCCCAGGTGGGCGACGTGGGCCGACACGGCTTCCAGGTCGTCGCCGTCGGCCGGCTGCTCGACACCGTGCTGCGCCGGATGGGTGTCGTCCCGGACGCGGTGGCAGGGCACAGCATCGGCGAATGGACGGCGATGACGGCGGCGGGTGTCTACTCCGAGGAGGACGTGGGCGACTTCATGGCGTCGTTCGACCCCGGCAGCCTGGCCGTCCCAGGCCTGGCCTTCGGTGCCGTCGGCGCCCCGGCGGAGCGCGTGCTCGCCGACCTGGACAGGGGACACTGGGCCGAGGCCGGCATCGTGCTCTCCCACGACAACGCGCCGAACCAGTCGATGGTGTGCGGTCCGGACGAAGCGGTGACGGCGTTTCTGCGGTCCCTGCGGGCTCGGGGCGTGCTGTGCCAGGTGCTGCCCTTCCGATCCGGCTTCCACACACCGATGCTGAAGCCGTACCTCGCCCCCATCGAGGCCGCCGCGCGGCGTTTTCGGCTTCATCCGCAGACGGTTCCGCTGTGGTCGGCGACGACCGCCGCACCGTACCCCGAGGCCGAGAGGGACGTGCGGGAGCTGTTCGTGCGGCACCTGCTGGAACCCGTCCGCTTCCGGCAGCTGATCGAGGCGCTGTACGCCGCCGGACACCGCACCTTCGTCCAGATGGGCTCCGGCCGGCTCGCCTCCCTGATCGGCGACATCCTCGGCGACCGCGACCACCTCGCCGTCGCCGCCAACTCCCCGCACCGCCCGGGAGTGGCCCAACTCCGGCGGGTGGCGGTGGCATTGTGGACGGCCGGCGCACAGGTCGTGCCGGTGCCGTCCAGCCGAACCCCAGCCGGAAGCCAGCAGCGGCCGCCCGTCCGGCTCGATCTCGGCGGGGCGCTGGTGTCGCTCGACGAGCGGACCCGCACCGAGCTGCGGGCGGATCTGCGCTCCGCCCCGGCCCGGCTCCCCGCCCCGTCCGCCCTGGACGCGCTCGCGAGTCGTTCGCCGGCCGCCGCCGAACTCTCCGCCCTGCTACGGGACACCGCGGACGCAGCGGCGGAACTGATCACCGTGGGCGGCCCTCGCCCGACCACCGCCCACCCCCCAGCCGCCCGGAGCCCGGTCCGCACCCCCGTCCCCCTCCCCGTCCGTGCCGTCTCCGGGGCCCCCATGCCCCCCGCTTCCTCCCTCTCGCCGACTCCCCCCGCACCCTGGCGCACCACCCTCCGCGTCTCCCTGGAGACCATGCCGTACCTGCTCGACCACTGCTTCTTTCCGCAGCGCCCGGACTGGCCGGAGACCGGTGACCGCTTTCCGGTGGTCCCCGCGACGACGATCGTCCACCACATCATGGCGGCGGCCGAACAGGCGGCTCCCGGCAAGCGCGCCGTCGCCGTGCGCGGGGCCCGGTTCGACCAGTGGCTGACAGCGATCCCGCCGGTCGACGTGCCGGTCACGGTGACCGCCGACGGTCCGCAGCACGTCGCCGTCACCTTCGGCAGCTGGGCTCGGGCCGTGGTCGAACTCGCCGCCCGGTACCCCGCCGCGGTACCTGCCCCCTGGCCGACGGATCCCGCCGCCGAACGGCTCCCCGCCCACACCGCCGCCCAGCTCTACACCGAGCGCTGGATGTTCCACGGCCCTGCCTTCCAGGGCATCACCGAACTCACCGCGATCGGGAGCGGGCACGTCCGCGGAGTGATCACCGCGCCCGCCGCCCCCGGCGCCCTGCTCGACAACGTCGGGCAGCTGCTCGGTTACTGGATCATGGCGACCCACACCGAGCGGACCGTCGTGTTCCCCGTGCACCTGGGCGAGTTGCGGTGCTACGGCCCCCACCCGAGCCCTGGCAGGGAGGTCGGGTGCCTGGTCCGGATCGTCTCCCTCACCGACACCGCCCTGGAAGCCGACGTACAGCTGACCGTGGACGGCCGGGTGTGGGCCGAGGTGACCGGCTGGCAGGACCGCCGGTTCGACAACGACCCGAAGACCCGGCCGGCCGAGCGCTTCCCGGAGCGCCACACCTTCTCCGAGGCGCGCTCCGGTGGCTGGGTCCTGGTGCACGAACGGTGGCCCGACCTGGCCTCCCGCGAACTGGTCATGCGCAACTCGCTCGGTGGCGCGGAGCGCGCCGAGTACGGCGCTCATCCGCCGCGCGGCCGCCGGCAGTGGCTGCTCGGCCGGATCGCGGTCAAGGACGCGGTGCGGCACCGGTTGTGGGAGCACGGCGAAGGGCCCGTCTTCCCCGCGGAGATCCGGGTCTGCGGCGACTGGGCGGGCCGCCCGTACGTCACCGGCCTGCACGGTCGGAGGCTGCCGCCACTGGACGTGTCCCTCGCGCACCGGGCGGAGGCCGCCGTCGCGATCGCACGCCCGCACACGCCCGGACCGGGGCCGGGCATCGACATCGAGGAGGTCACCGCACACGACCCGGCAACCCTGGACGTCGCGCTCGGCGCCGGCGAACTCCGGCTGCTGCACGCCCTTTCCACTTCCACCGACGACTCCCAGGCGCTGTGGTTCACCCGGTTCTGGGCCGCCAAGGAAGCCGTCGCCAAAGCGGAGGGCACCGGCTTCGGCGGCCGACCGCGCGACTTCCGGGTCCGCGAGGCCACCGCCGACCGGCTGGTGGTCTCGGGACGCCTGGCGGACACGTACGTGGTGCGCTGCGAGCTGACGAGCAACCCCCCACGGCTGCCGGACCGCGACTACGTCGTGGCCTGGACGACGGGGCCCACCCAGGAGAAGGAGTACGACCGATGACCACCAGCCGGCCCCCGCTGACCCGCGCGGACGAGGAATCGGCGCTCGCCGACATCACGGGCATGCTCACCCGGCTTCTGGCGGACGAGTACGGCCAGGACGACGTCGCCATTGACATGAGCACCACCTTCAACCGCGACCTGGAACTGGAGAGCATCGACCTGGTCACCCTGGCCGGGCTCCTGGAGGAGCGGTACGGCAAGCGGGTCAACTTCGCCGAGTTCCTGGCCGGGATGGAGTTCGACGAGATCATCGAGCTCACCGTCGGACGGCTCGTCGAGTACGTGGTGTGGAGCCTGAAGGCCACGGAGGCGGGCTGAGCCATGGCCATCGTCGACACCGGCCGAGTCCGGCTGCACGTACAGCGGACGGGGCCCCGGGACGGCCCTCCGGCGGCCGCGGCCACGGTCGTTCTCGTGCACGGGCTGCTCACCGACAGCCTGGCCAGCTACTACTTCACCGTGGCACCCGTCTTCGCCGCCTCCGGACTCGACGTGATCATGTACGACCTGCGCGGCCACGGCCGCAGCGGACGCCCCCCGGCCGGTTACACCCTCGACGACTCCGTCGACGACCTGGAGGCGCTGCTGGACCGGCTGTCGGTGACCGGTCCGGTACATCTGGTCGGGAACTCCTACGGCGGTACGGTCGCCTTCGCCTACGCGGCCCGTCACCCGGAGCGGGCGGCCTCCGTCTCGCTGATCGAGTCGGAACCGGCGACCGAGGCCTGGGCGGCGAAACTGGGCGGCATCCTGCGCCGGGTGCTGCGCGAGCTGGCGTACAACGAACCCGGCGCGATCGCCTGGATCACCGCCAACCGCGGGCACAACACCGCCCGGCTGGCCAAGGGCGCGGCCCGGCTCGCCCGCGAGACCACCCTGGCCCGCGACATCCCCGCCAGCCGGGTGCTGACCGAGGACCAGATCGGCGCCGTGCGCTGCCCGGTGCTCGGGGTGTACGGCGGTGACTCCGACCTCGCCGAGCTCGTGCCGTGGCTGGAGTCGGCGCTGCCCGACTGCCGGACCGTCGTGGTGCCCGGGCACGAGCACTCCGTGCTGGTGGAGGCGGCGGGGAAGGTCGGCGGCCATGTCCTGGCGCTGATCCGGGAGACCATCGGGAGCGGCCGGAGCCGGGCCCCGGATCCTGGCGGCGGGCGCGCGGCGGCAGGCGCGGGCGGGACGGCGGGCCGGTGAGCCGGTTCCTGTTCGTCGTACCGCCGCTGGTCGGGCACATCAACCCGGCGGCCGGTGTGGCGGCCGAACTGACCCGACGGGGGCATGCGGTGGCGTGGGCCTGCACCGATCCGCGACTGGTGCGGCGGCTCGCGGGCGTGGACGCCGTGGTGTTCCCGTGCGCCGGGCCGGTTCCGGACCGGGACGACCGGGTACGGCCGCCGGAACTGCGCGGGCCGGAAGCGATGAAGTTCCTGTGGGAGTGGTTCCTGGTACCGCTCGCCGAGCAGATGGCCCCCGGTGTGAGGGCGGCCGTCGAGGACTTCGGCCCGGACGCCGTCGTCGCCGACCAGCAGGCTCTCGCCGGTGGGCTGGTGGCCGAGCGGCTGGGGGTGCCCTGGGCCACCTCCGCCACCACGTCGGCCGAGTTCAGCGATCCGCTCGCCGGGATGCCGAAGGTCGCGCTCTGGCTGGACGGGCTGCTGCGCGGGCTGCGGGACCGGATCGGCGACCCGGAGGGCAGTGCCGACCCGCGCTTCTCCCCGCGTCTGGTACTGGCGTTCACCATCCCGGAGCTGGCCGGACCGGCGCCCCGACAGGGCCTGCGGATCCGCTATGTGGGCCCCTCGGTCGCGGACCGGCCGACCGGGCCCGACTTCCCCTGGGAGTGGCTCGACCCGGCCCGTCCCCGCGTCCTGGTGACCCTGGGCACGGTCAACGCCGGCGCCGGTGCCCGCTTCCTCGATGTGTGTCTGGCCGCGGTGCGCGAGCGGGCCGACCGCCTTCAGACGGTGATCGCCGACCCCGGCCGGGCGCTCGACGGCGCGGCCGGGCGCGGCGACAAGGACGTCCTCGTGCTGCCCGCGGTACCTCAACTCACCCTGCTACAGGAGGTGGACGCCGTCGTCTGCCACGCCGGGCACAACACGGTCTGCGAGGCCCTCTGGCACGGCGTGCCCCTCGTCGTGGCGCCCATCCGCGACGACCAGCCGGTGGTGGCCGGACAGGTCACCGATGCGGGGGCGGCCGTCCGGGTCCGCTTCGGCCGGGTCACCGCCCGGCGGCTGGGCGCCGCGCTGGACACCGTACTGCGCGATCCGGGCCCCCGCGCGGCGGCCGCGCGGATCCGCACGGCGTTCCGCGCGGCCGGTGGCAGCGAGGCCGCCGCGACCCACCTGGAACGGCTGGCCGGCAGCCGCCTGTCCGAGGACGAGCAGCAGCCGTGAGCGACCCGCCCGGCTCCGAGGCATCGAGCCGTGCCGAGCGGGTCGCCTCACTGCACCCTGCCTGTCGGGCCGACCTCGCCGGAGGCGTCGGCCGCTTCTCCGAACCACGCCGCGCCACCTGCCCCTGGTGTGCGGGTTCGGAGCCTGGCTGAGCGTCAGAAGACGCTGCCGACGTCCTGGCGGACGATGGTCGCCATGCTGTGCTCGGCGAGCGCGGCGATCGTGTAGGACGGGTTGCAGGCCCCGGTCGAGCCGGGAATGCGCGCGCCGTCCAGGACGTACAGGCCGGTGTGGCCGAGGACGCGGCCGTAGAGGTCGACGGCATCACCCATCGGCACGCCGCCCAGCGAATGCCAGGTGGAGGGCGCCGTGGCGTTGGTGTCGATCATGAGGCCGCCGCCCGCCAGGGCGATGGCCTCCATCCGGGCGGTGATCAGCGCCTGGAGCAACGTGTCCGCGGTGCTGGGCCAGGTGAGCACGGCGTCGTCCTTGTCGGCGTCGTACGCCCAGGTGCCCTTGCCCTCGACGATGCCGTAGCCGACGACGGTCATCAGGGTGGCGCCCGAGGTCTGTGCCGGCGATCCCGCGTGGACGAGGGTGAAGGGGATCAGCCCACTGGAGTCGGTGGCGCCGATGCAGGCCGGGCCGCCCTGCTGGGTGCCGGCGTCGCCGTTCGGGTTCAGCCACGCCCAGATCCGGTCGCCGTTGTTGCCCCACTTGGTGCCGACGGCGTCCGGCAGATCCGGCACCAGCCCCTTGGCCCGGGCCTTGACCAGCAGCCGGGTGGTGCCGGGTGAACCGGCGTTGAGGAACACCGCGTCGGCGGTCACCCGGATCTTCTCCTGCACGGTGCCGGCGGTGTCGATACGGTCGACGGACAGCACCCACCGCTTGCTCGCGTCCATCGACAGGTCGCGGACGACGTGCAGCGGTGCCACCTCGACCAGCCCGGTCGCCTCGGCCTGGGCGAGATACGTGACGTCGATGGAGTGCTTGCCGCCGTTGTCCACCCCGAACGCGATGTCGCTCGTGGTGTACGTCGGCTGGTACGCGCCGGTCAACTCCCCGCGGGCGTAGTTCCAGTCGATGGGCAGAGGAACCCGGAACGGCTTCATGCCCACCTTCGGCAGCACGCTCTGGAAGAGCCGCGAGGACTTGTAGGCGTCGGAGGCCAGCAGGTCGTCGGGAACCGGGGAGATCCCCAGCATGCGGGAGACCGTGGGGTAGGCCACCTTGTCCAGGTAGTCGTAGAAGTCCGCGGCCAGCGGGATGGAACGGACGAAGTTCTCCTTCGTGGGTTGCAGGGTCATTCCGTGGTACGTGATCGAGCCGCCGCCGACCGCCGCGCCGACGTTGGCCGTCATGCCGTTGCCCTCGACGGCCTCGATGACGCCGGTATAGGGCGTCCAGGTCTTGTCGACGCCGGGGACGATGGAGTGGTCGGTGAGCCAGGCGGAGCGGTTGTCCATGTTCGCGAAGCGGCAGAACGTGGTCGAGTTCGGGCCGGTGACCCAGCGCCGGCCGCGTTCCAGGACCAGCGTGCGCACCCCGGCCTGCGCCAGGCGGAGCGCGGTGACGCCGCCGCCGAAGCCCGTCCCCACGACCACGGCACGGGCCTGGAGTTCGGTCACGTCGGCCTTGGTGCGAGTGGCGGACGTCGTCGCTCCCGCCGTACCGGCACCGCCCAGCACGGAGGCACCGCCCAGTGCGGCCGCGGCGCCCAGCGTGACGGTCGTGCCCAGCAGTTCGCGTCGGCTGATGCGCGGTGGTGGGGGGTGGGGGACAGAAGAAGAGGCGTTACGGGGCATGGGGGACTCCCGTCGAAAGAGGTGATCGTGGGCCACGCGCCCACGAGGGCCGGGCTGTTGGGGACGCGATCTCGTCCCGAACGCGAAGCGGCGTGGCGCGTGCTTGACGCGTCCATGCATCCGCGATGACGCGACACCGTAGCACCTTGTGTCGCGGTGTGCCATGGTGTCGCACCGCGTCAGAAAGCTGCGGCGTAGACCGCCGCCCGCCGGGGAGGCGGAGTACGCGACGCCTCAACTGCCGTCGGGGCACAAGCCCGTTAGGGTCGAGACCTACAGGCCGGAGAGGGGACACATGGTCGCGCACGCCGATGGCCGCGCCGGGCGGCAGCCACTCACCCAGCGGCGCCGCGAGGCGACGCGCCGGGAGATCGCCGAGGAGGCCCTGAGGCTCTTCGCCGCCCGGGGCGTGGCAGCCACCACGGCCGAGGACATCGCCGCCGCCGCGGGGATCTCCACCCGTACCCTGTGGCGCTACTTCCGGTCCAAGGAGGACTGCGTACGCCCCCTGCTGACGGCGGGCATGGACATCGCGACGGAGCGCCTCCAGGCCTACTGGCGAGGAGACGGCTCGCTCGCCCGTGCTCTCGCGTGCGTCGACGACCCCGGCGCGCTCTCCGCGCAGCCCCTGGAGGCGTTGCGGGACCTCGTCCGCCTCAGCCGTGACGAACCCGGGCTCCGCGCCGTCTGGCTGGAGGCCCACTTCGACGCCGAAGCCGTGTTCGCCTCGCTGATCGCCGAAGGCACCGGCCGGTCCGCACAGGACCTGGCGGTACGCATGGAGGCGGGCATGCTGAACGCCGCTCTGCGCATCGCGATGGAGGACTGGGCGCTGCGCCCCGACCGGCCTTCCGACCCGCCCCTGGCCGAGACCCTGACCCGTGCCCTGCACACTGCGACCCGGTACTTCGACAGCGCGAGCTGACCGCACCGGCGTCCACCCCGTCTCGCGTCGTGCCGGCCGTTCGTCCCGGCCGCGGTCCACGGCAGCCCGCGCCGCACCGCCCCGGCGACAACTCGCCCACGGTGCCGGCCCCGTCGTCCCGGTCAGCGGAAAGCGGACAACGGGCCCGCTGTCCCGGAAAACACACTGAGGGCACGCCGCCGACGCGCGGCACGTGCGTTGGACCCGTGAGCAGGAGGTGTGCGGCGTGGCACATGAAGTGGTCGCCCGTATCGAGGAGACGGCATCCGGACTCGCCGCGCCCGCGGGCGGGAACGAGAGCCTCGGCAGGCTGAGCGACCAGACCGCCGGGCTGCTCCGCCTTGCCCACCACGCTGACAGACCCGCCCGAACGGGCCTTGAACTGCCCTGTGCCATGCAGGTGTTGATCTGATGAGCGATGCGCAGCGGCTGTTCCGGGACGTGCTCGGCCACTTCCCCACGAGCGTGGTCGCGATCACCACCACCGACGCCGACGGCCGGCCCCGAGGACTGGTCGTGGGCACCTTCACATCCGTCTCTCTCGATCCGCCCCTGGTGTCCTTCCTCGTCGACCGCTCCTCCGTGACGCTGCGCGGCATCCGCGACGCGGGCCGGTTCTGCGCCAACGCGCTGGCCGGCAACCAGGAGCGGCTGTCCCGGAAGATGGCCGCCGCCGGAAACCGGTTCGAGGGCGTCGGCTGGACGCCCTCCCCGCTCGGCAATCCGGTCCTGGACGGCATCGTCGCCTGGGTCGACTGCACGGTGGAGACCGTCGTCGAGATCGGTGACCACCTGCTGGTCGTGGGCCGGGTCGCCGACCTGCGCATCGAGTCCATGCGCACCCCACTGCTGTTCTTCAGGGGCGGATACGGAGACTACCTCTCCAGTTCTCTGCTCGTGCTGGACCGCCTGACCGGTGGATGACAGGAGCTGCTGATGCACAAGTCCCAGCACAGACCAGACCGGAACTCCGGTCGTCCTGGCGCGAATCCGGGCCGCTGGTCGGGCCCGCGGCCGCTTCCGCCATCGGCGGCCCCATGCCGCTGATCGCGCCGACCGTCGCCTTCGAATCCCCGCTCTCTGCCGTGACCGGCATCCCGACTCGCGGGATCGAAGGCGGCTGGGGCACCTGGACCGGCGTCCGCGGCTCGTCTTCCCGCGCCGGTCCGGCCCCCGTACCCCAGGCCCGGGGTGTTCCTGTTCCCGGGCCGGACCGCTCGCCGACGTCCTTCCCCCCGGGGCGTACTTCGTCCGCAAGATCGCCACTCCCGTCGTGCCGCCGCGCACGGTCAGGTCCGAGGAAGCGGAAATGACCGAACCGGCCGGTACGGAAGCGGATCTCGTTGATCAGAAACAGAGGCAGCAACGATGACCGGACGTGTCGAGGGCAAGGTCGCCTTCATCACCGGCGCCGCCCGAGGCCAGGGACGCAGCCACGCGGTGCGGCTGGCCCAGGAAGGAGCCGACATCATCGCCGTCGACATCTGCCGGGACGTCGAGGGCGTTCCGTTCGCCATGCCGACACCCGAGGACCTGGACGAGACGGCGGCCCTGGTGCGCGGGGAGGGCCGGCGCATCATCGCGGCGCGGGCCGACGTGCGCGACTACGAGGCCCTGAAGACGGTCGTCGACGACGGGGTCGCGGAACTGGGCCGCCTGGACGTCGTCGTGGCCAACGCCGGCATCGGCAGCGTCGGCAGCCCGCTGGCCGACATGTCCACCAGAGCCTGGCAGGACATGCTGGACATCAACCTCACCGGTGTCTGGCAGAGCGTCAAGGCGGCGGCCGGGCATGTGATCGAGGGCGGACGGGGCGGCTCGGTGATCCTGACCAGTTCGGTCGGCGGGCTCAAGGCGATGCCCTCCATCGGCCACTATGTCACCGCCAAACACGGCGTGGTCGGTCTGATGCGGACCTTCGCGATGGAGCTCGCACCACACCGCATCCGGGTCAACTCCATCCACCCCACCCAGGTGAACACGCCGATGGTGATGAACGACGCCACCTTCCGGATGTTCCGCCCGGACCTGGAGAACCCCACCGCCGACGACTTCGCTCCTGTCTCCCAGCTGGCCCACACACTGCCGGTTCCCTGGGTCGAGCCGGAGGACGTCAGCAACGCGGTGCTCTTCCTGGCCTCCGACGAATCCCGCTGCATCACCGGTGTGACACTGCCGATCGACCTCGGTGCCCTGCTCAAGTGACGGACGGCAAGCCGCTGTCCCATCTCGGTCCGAATCTCGTGGAGCCCCGGCCGGCCCTGTTCCGCCGTCCGCCGCCACAGCACCGGACCGACGTCGATGCCGCTCTCACCGGACCGGGCCGGCGACCCGTTCACGGTCGGTGCCGTCGGCGTCCAGCCCACACGTCGGAGCATCGCGAGCGCAGCCGGCAGGCCAGGTCCGCCTCCGGCACCGTCCCACTGATCGGGAGACCGCCCGGGGGCCCGCTCCTGCCAAGTGGGACGGCGACCCGCACCGGCCCGCCGTGCAGGGCAGCATCGCCTCCGCGGGCGCCGACAGCACCGGGGAGAGCGCCCGCTTCGCCTACGCGACCGGAGGCCATCGCGCCATGACGTTCATCAGTGCCGAGACCCTGCGCGAACCACCCACCGAAAAGCACACGTTGCGCTGTCACGGCGCAGGTGACGTAGGCGGTGCTCCGGTTCCCGGAGGGGCTCGGCCTGGACCGTGTCGACGTCGTGGGCAACTCCCTCGGCCGACTGGTCGCGACCGGCCTCCAGCCGCGCGGCGGACCTGCGGCAGGCAGGCGACGGCCGCCACCCTCCCCGCACAGTCCGCCTCCGACCAGCAGATCCGGCCGCGCTCCACAAGATCACCGCACCCCCACGCTGCTAACGTGGGGGCGGGACGTTCGGGTCACCCCCTGCACAACCCCCTGCCGGCGACGCGCACCGTCCCGCGGGCGGAACTGCGTGTTCTGCCGGACTGCGGGTACCGGGCGGCGATCGAGCGGCAGGCGGCCTGGGAGAGCGTGGTCCTGGCGTTCCTGACCCGGCCCGGGGCATGAAGAGCGCGGACGGGCGCACCCGACCGCTTGGGGGAGACGTGGGGAGAGGCACCGAGCCGCGACAGCCGGCCGCTCCCGTCTCGCGCGGGCAGGTCGCCCGCCGGGTCCGCATCCTGCGGGCGGCTTCCGAACTCGCCGCCCGCGACGGGCTCGCCAGCGTCCAGATGCAGGACGTCGCCAAGGAGGCTCGGGTCGCGCTCGGCACGCTGTACCGCTACTTCCCTTCCAAGCCCTATTTGTTCAGCGCGGTCTTCGAATGGCACATCGAGACGATCCTCCAGGGCCACGGCGAGGACCGGCCCCTCGGCGCGACGGCGGACCGGGCGGCCCAGGTGGGCGACACCCTCGTCGCGCTCAGCCTCAAACTGCTGGACACCCCGCTGCTGGCGTCGGCCGCCGCGCTCTCCGCCTTCACCGAGTACGCGGGAGCGCTGCCGGGACGGTTCGACGTCGTCGAGACCGGCCTGGGGCGGACGCTGCTCCGGGTCCTGGGGGTACCCGAACCGGCCGAAGTCGACCGCAGTGTGGTGCGACTGCTCATCTACAGCTGGTGGGGTCTGTTCGTGGCCATGCTCACCGAGGAGATCACCGCCCCACAGGCGGAGTCGGACCTACGGCTGGCGGCGCGGCTCATCGCCGCGCCGTACAGCGCAACCTGAGCTCCTGGGCCAGGTCGCCAGCGATGCCGGCGATCATGTCCTCCTGACCGCCGGCATTCGCTTCCTCGACTCGTCGGGACCTTCGGCGTCGGTGACCGTGCCGCACCCGGCCACCCCCGGTCGCGCGCGCCCGAACCGCGCGGCGGACCGCATCGCTCCGCGCGCGGCGCGTCTCGCTGACCGAGACGGCCGCCGGTCCTCTCTCGTGCCGTCTCCTTACCGTCGTCCGGGACACGCCCGTCGGTGGCCCTGCGCCGCCACCGTCGTCCCGACGGACCTCGGCACCCAGGGCGGCCTGGTGACCGGCGAACACGCCCGGGTGCTGGACACGGACGGCCGGCCCGTCGCCGGGCCGTGCGCGGCAGGGAACACGACGGCCGCGAGGCCGAGCCCTGCTACCCCGGTACGGGGACCGCGATCGGATCGAGCGCCACGTCCACATACCTTGCGGCCATGCGCGGTGCGGGCCGGACGGCCACCCGCACCGCGTCGGCGCGGGCCTGACGGGGGTGACGGGACGTCACATCGCTTCTGCGAAGGGGGAGTCGCCATATTCGTCGGTGCACACCTCTTGGTCGGCGACCGCGGCGGCGGTACCTTGGCGTCGTAACAAACTGAAATAGATTCTAGTTTCAGCAGAGAGGCGCCGACGATGACGTCCGCCCTTGACCTCGGCTCCCGTCCAGAGTCCGAACGGCCCGTACTGCCTCCGTCGATGATGGAGCGCGTAACGTTGATCATGGATCTCTTCGAGCACCCGCAGACACGTCTGACCCTCGAAGGGGTGTCCCGCCGGACACGGCTGCCGCGCTCGACCGCCCATCGGATACTCGATCAGCTGGTCCGCCTGCACTGGCTCCACCACACGGAGACCGGATACCGCCTGGGGCCGAGGGCGCTGGGGCTGGGAGGGCGGGAGATCGGGCACAGTGCCCTCCGCGCCGCCGCGGCGCCCCAGTTGCTGGAACTGGCCGTGCGTACCCGCATGGTCGTCCATCTGGCGGTCCTGGACGGGCACGAGATCTACTACCTCGACAAGATCGGGGGCCGTGCGGCCGTCGACGTCCCCTCGCAGGTCGGCGGCAGAGAGTCCGCACACTGCACGGGCCTCGGCAAGGCGATGCTCGCCTGGCTGAACCCGGAGGAGGTCCACGCCCGGTACGCGCCGGGGATGCAGCGGCGCACCGCCCACAGCATCGACCGGGTCGACGTCCTGCACCGGGAACTCGGAACCGTACGCCGGCGGGGCGGGCTCGCCCTCGACGAGGGGGAGTGTTTCCCGGGCATCGCCTGCCTCGGACTCGCCGTCCGCGGTCCCGAGGGCCCGGTCGGTGCCATCTCGGTCGTCGGCGACGCGCGCCCCACGGTGGAACGCGTCGCACCCCTGGTCGTGAACGCCGTCCGGGCTGTGTCCGACAAGTACTTCGCCGCCGGGGCCGCATTCCACGAGGCGTCCTTACCGGATCGAGTGCAGGCCGCGTCCTGCTGAGCTCGCAACGGATGCGCGGGGCGTCGTCGGCGCGCGCACGCCCGCCGGTCCGGACCACCGCCCACGCGCAAGGCGAGGCAGCGGACGGTGGGAAGGAGGCCGAGAACGGAGAGGCCGACCGCGCGGTGCCGGCTCAAGAGCCTGCTCAGCTCGGGTGTTTACCCGCACCGCGCCGCTGAAGGCCGGGATCGGACCGAAGCACGACCTGTTGGGGGTTCGGATCAAGTCCCCGCCGCCGACCTCACCGCCCCCGCCGCTTCGACCGGCCCAGGCTCACCGTGCAGCGCAAGCCCAAGTCCGCCGGTTCCGGTTCCCGTCCGCTGCCGTGAAGCGTTTCTTGATCCAAGTTTTACGTCCCGTCGGGAACGGAAACCCGTGCTGTAGCTGTCTGACGGACAGTGGGGCCTGTCGAGGCCGCGGAGCGAGATGAGTGGGGCAGGGCGTGGGACGGCGCAAGGGCGGCATAGGCATCGCAGTCGGTACGGTCGCAATGCTGGTGGGTGTGACCGCCTGCGGGGGCGGCGGCAGCGACAAGGCGAGCGGGGGTGACGCCAAGGCGTCGGGGAAGCCGAGCGCGAGCGCCTCGCCCAGCCCCACGAAGCCCTCGGGGCCGCCGATGCTGCTGGACACGATCACCCCGCAGACGGGTACCACGGTCGGCGTGGCCATGCCGATCTCGGTCATTTTCACGAACCCGGTGGCGGCGAAGGCCCGGGCCACGGTCGAGAAGCACATGAAGGTCAGCACCTCGCAGCCGGTGGTCGGCGCCTGGCACTGGATGGGCGACCGCCGTGCCGACTGGCGGCCGAAGACCTACTGGCCCTCCGGCACGAAGGTGCGCATCGACGCCGACATGACCGGCGTCAGCAACGGCAACGGACGCTACGGCGTGCACGGATACACGCACACCTTCACCATCGGCGACGATGTGCGCGCCGACGTCTCGGTGACCGGCCACACCATGAAGGTGACCCGCAACGGCCAGACGGTGCGCACCCTGTCGATCAACGCGGGCAGCGCCCAGTACCCGACCTGGGACGGCACGATGGCCGTCATCGACAAGCAGGAGAAGGTCCACATGACCTCCTGCAGCGTCGGCATCAGCTGCGACAAGGGCAGCCCCAACTTCTACGACCTGACGCTGCCCTGGGACGTCCACCTCACCCAGTCGGGCACCTACGTGCACTACTCGACCGGCGACCCCAACCCGGGCAGCGGCAGCGCCCGCGGTTCGCACGGCTGCGTCCACCTGTCGCTGTCGGACGCCAAGTGGTTCTACGGCCAGGTCAAGCAGGGCGACCCCGTCACCGTCACCGGCTCCCCCCGGGGCAAGGCCCCGGCCGACAACGGGTACGCCGACTTCAACCTGGGCTGGGACCAGTGGCTCACGGGCAGCGCGTCAGGAGAGCAGACGACCACCGCACTGTGACCCGCGGCGGGACGGGCGCCGGCTCTCCTCCGAGGGAGTCGGCGCGCCCTCCCGCCTGGGCCTGCCCAGGACGACTCCGGCCAGGACCAGGACAAGTCCGCACACCTGCTGAACGGTCAGCACCTCTCCGGCGACCGCCGTGCCGAGCAGGACGCCCGTGACCGGGTTGAGCAGGCCTATCAGCCCGACCGTCCCCGCGGACAGGTGCCGTAGCCCGGCGAACCAGGCGGCGAAGGCCAGCGCGGTGGCGACGAGGGACACGTAGCCGAACGCGAGAAGCGCCGGGGCGCCGAGCACCGGTGGCGGGCCCTCCACCAGCGCGGCGACCGGAAGCAGGAAGAGGCCTCCCGCCGTGAGCTGCCAGGCGGTCGAGGCGAGCACGTCGGCACCGGCGTTCCACCGCTTGGCCAGGACGTGCCCGAAGGCCGACACCAGCATGGCGGCGGACGACGCCAGGACGCCCGGCACACTCGCGCCCCGCACCCCCGTGAGCAGCATGAGGCAGACCCCGCCCAGCCCGAGCACGGCACAGGCCAGTTGGGCGGGCCGGGGCCGCTCGGACACCAGGGGCCAGGCCATGAGCATCATCGTCAGCGGGGACACGGCCATGACGGTCGAGGCGACGCTCGTCGCAAGCAGCTGGGAGGCCGCGTAGACGAGGACGAAGAACACGCTCATGTTGAGCAGCCCGAGCACCGCGGACCGCCACCACCAGGCGCCGCGCGGCCGCCGCCTGCGTACGGCCAGCAGGACGAGCCCGGCCGGCAGCGCCCGCAGGGCGGCCCCGTAGAACGGGCGGTCGGCCGGCAGGAACTCGTGTGTCACGTAGTAGTTGGCACCCCAGGCCACCGGCGCCACCGCGGTGATCGCCACCCAGCGCAAATTAGCTTCCATGGAAGCCAATATAGCTTCCCGGGAAGCTATATTGGGTGCATGAAGCAGGATGAACCCATCGACCACGTGGCCCGGATCCAGGCCGACTGGCGCCGCGAGCGCCCCGACGTCGACATCACGCCGCAGGGGGTGATCGGCCGACTGCACCGCCTGGCCGGCCGGCTCACCGAGGAGCTCTGTCTCGTGTACGGCCACTACGGCCTCAGCGAGGGAGAGTTCGACGTCCTGTGCGCCCTGCGCCGTGCGGGGGAGCCCTATGAGCGGGCGCCCGGCGAGCTCGCCGCCCACACCATGGTGACCACCGGCGCGATGACCAAGCGGATCGACCGCCTGGAGCGGGCCGGCCTCGTCACCCGCCGCCGCTCCCACGACGACCAGCGCGGCCGGATCGTCGCCCTCACCACACCCGGGCGCGAACTCATCGACCGGGCCTTCACCGACCACATGCGCAACGAACGCAACCTGCTGGACCTGCTGACACCCGCCGAGGCCGAGTCCCTCGAAACCCTCCTCACCACCTGGCTCTCCCGCATGGAGGATCGACGCGCTCCCGGCGGCGAGTGACCCGGTGCGAGGCCGCCACCGACCATGCGCAACGGCCGTGACCGGCTCACGCACACCGGCGCCCGTCCGGCCGCCACGGCACGCGGCCCTGCGCACCACCGTCGACTGGAACCGTGAACTGCGCACCCACACCACAGTCCCTCGCCTCCCGCCTCCTCAGGGCGGGCGTTCGCTCAGGTCAGGCCGAAGGTCTGCGCGCCGGAACCGTTGCAGTCCCAGATCTGCAGTCGGGTGCCGTTGGCGGTGGCGCCGCTGGGGGAGTCGAGGCAGCGTCCGGACTGGGGGTTGAGGAGGGAGCCGTCGGCCTGCTGGACCCATTTCTGGCCGCCGACTCCATTGCAGTCCCACAGCTCGACCTTGGTGCCGTTCGCCGTGCCGTTGCCCACGATGTCCAGACAACGCCCCAGGGTGGAAAGGGAGTTGTCCGAGCCGTGATACCAGTGCTGGTCGGTCGCGTACGACTGGCAGTCCCACAGCTGTACGGCGGCGCCGTCGGTGCCGGTGTCGTCGGCGGCCACGTCCACGCATGTGCCGCCCGGCCCCTTGACCGGCCCGCCGCCGTTCACCGAGAACTTCTGCGCGCCGGAACCGTTGCAGTCCCAGATCTGCAGTCGGGTGCCGTTGGCGGTGGCGCCGCTGGGGGAGTCGAGGCAGCGGCCGGACTGGGGGTTGAGGAGGGAGCCGTCGGCCTGCTGGACCCATTTCTGGCCGCCGACCCCGTTGCAGTCCCACAGTTCGAGCTTGGCCCCGCCCGCCGTGCCGTTGCCCTCGATGTCGAGGCATCGCCCGAGGGTGGACAGCGAGCCGTCCGGGTTGTGCGTCCAGTGCTGGTCCTCGGCGTACGTCTGGCAGTCCCACAGCTGTACGGCGGCGCCGTCGGTGCCGGTGTCGTCTGCGGCGACGTCCACGCACTTGCCGCCCGGTCCGGTGACCGTCCCCTGCGGACCGTTCGGCACGTCCGTCTCGCCGCTGTAGCCGACGGAGACGATGTTCGCCTGGACGGCGTTCTCGGCGGCGTCGGTGGGATAGCCGGAGACCATGACGCCCTCGAAGAAGGTGCCCCGGTTCCAGTTGCTGTTGTCGCCGCCGATGCCCAGGATGATGCCGCCCTCCTGCTGCATGGGCTGATAGCCGCCCCGGGTCGGCAGCGCCCCGTCCCACCAGGTGGTGAGCCCGCCGGACCGGGAGTCACCGCCCTTGAGCGCGTACCGGGTCTGCCCGTTGTTCTTCAGCACGGCGGTGACGAAGGTGCTGTTGTTGCCCCGGTTCGCCGTGTCGGAGCCGTTGTCGCCCTGGAACATGCCGTTCTCCAGGTCGGCCTCCACCCACGGGCCGCTCCCGGTGCACGGCGCGAAATAGCAGGTGGTGGCGATCGACACGGCGTCCATGTGCCCGTTGCCGGTGTCGGCCGGCGTGCTCTCGGCGTTGCCGTAGTCGAAGCAGCAGGCGGACCCGACATGGGTGCCGCTGGCCACCATGTAGGCCCCCTCGGGCTGACCGCCGACGGCGACCCCCGAGGCCACACCGGTGTAGCGGTAGCCCACTCCGGGCGAGATCCACAGCCCGTACACCTTGTGCCCGCCCGCGGTGACGGCGATCTCGGACGCGTCGGCACCCCGGTCTGCACCCATGCCGGAGGTGCCGGCGGGCCCGGGGACGAGGTCGTTGTGCCGGCCGCTCTGGTCGTAGATCTTCGTGATCCGGCAGCCGCCGCTGCCCGCGCAGAAGGTGTCCTGGGCCGCCGCGTCGGCGTATCCGCCCTGCGTCAGCGGCCCGATGTCGACGCTCGCCCCGTCCGCGACGCGGGTCACCTGGTAGAGCGGGCCGTCGTACGAGGAGAGCAGCGCGCGGGTGACACTGTGCGCGGCCACGCACGGGGTGCCGGCCGCCGCGTAGATGTCGCACGGCAGCGAGCCGGCGGCCTGCGAGGCGGCCGGGAACCCGAGCAGCAGCCCGAGAGCGAGACCGAGGCAGGCCGACACGGCCACCACCCGGGACCTCCGCAGCCACGTTCTTGGCGAGGTCATGACATTCCGTACTGACCAGGAACCACGCATGGACGTCCCTTCGAAGCGGGAGTGGGCGCCGGCCGCACCGAGGCGCGGCGGCACGGCTCTTGACCGGCTCGGCCCGGAACCTACGCACGCTGTTCGACCGCGTCAATATTTGTTTCCTTATTTTGGTTCAGACCAAGCCAGGATGTGTGCCGGTCGCAAGAGCACAGAACGGCGTGGCTCTCGCCGCCCCGCTGGGCTGCGCGCGGCTGCCACGTCCATGGCCACCGGATCGCAGGGCCCCGCCCCCGGCCAGGCAGGTCCCGCCGTCCACCCCGTTGCCCGTCCGCCCGCGCCTGACGACGCCCTACTGGGGCGAGCGGCGCGGGGGCGGGCCGGTCAGCAGGTGGTGCTCGTGGGACGCGTAGCGGCTGCGTTCGCGGTCGGCGGCGCGCCGGCCGGCCAGGACGGTGGTCAGCCAGCCGGCGAGGAAACCCGCGGGCACGGAGACAAGCGCCGGCGTGTTGTAGGGGAACCAGTCGAAGTCGGCCTCCGGGAACGCGGACAGCGGTGTCCCGGAGACCAGCGTGGTGCCGGGGGCCAGGGCGAGCACGCTCAGCGAGCCCACGATGAGGGTGGCCAGCAGCGCCGTGCGCGTGTACCGGCGCCAGAAGAGGGTGTAGAGGAGCGCGGGGGCGATGGCGGAGGCGCCGAGGGTGAAGGAGACCGTCGCCAGGGGCTGAAGGCTGCGGTGCTGGGCCAGGACGGCCAGAAGGATGGTGGGGATGCCCACGGCGAGTGCCCCGCACCGGGCGAGGGCGAGTTCCCGGGCCGGCGCCCAGGGAACCGCGCGGGACGCCGTCAGGTCGTGGGCGAGGGTGTTGGCGCAGGCCAGCGTCATGCTCGCGACGGAGGCGAGGAGGGTCAGGAAGACAGCGGTGGTGACGGTGGCGAAGAGCAGGCTCTCCGGCCGGGACAGGTCGGCGCCGAACGCGGCGCGGGCGCCCAGCAGATAGGCGGTCGTGCCGTGCGCGTCGGCGGCGGTGATGCGGTCGTGCCCGACCAGCGCGGTCGCGCCGGTGCAGATCAGCGTGAGCATCAGGATGAACAGGGTCACCGAGGAGACCGCCCAGGACATCGCACGGCGGACCTGGCGCGGTGTGCCCGCCGTGTACATCCGCATGGTGACGTGGGGCAGGCAGGCACCGCCCAGCACGATGGCGCACTGGGTGCTGGCCATGTCCAGGGCGGGATGCGGGCTGCTGGAGTACTGCAGCCCCCAGGTCAGATAGGCGTCGCCGGCCCCGCTCTGCCGGGCCGCCGTGTGGAACAGGGCCTGCGGCTGCCAGTCGAACGCGCGCAGGATCAGCACGCTCACGACCAGCCCGGAGCCGAGCAGCGCCACGGTCTTGATGATCTGGACCAGGGCGGTGCCGGGCATCCCGCCCAGCGCCGCATAACTGATCATGAGGACACCCGCCCCGGCCACGCACCCGTTCTTCATGCTGGCGTCGGTGAACCCGAGGACGTACGCGAGGAGTTCACCGACCCCGGCGAGCTGGACGACCATCATCGGGACGAGCGCGGCGAGGGTGACCAGGCAGGCGGTGACGCGTACCGACCGGGCCGGGTGGCGGCGGGCCAGCGCGTCGCCCATGGTGTAACGGCCGGTGTTGTGGAGGGGTTCGGCCAGCAGGAACATCAGCAACAGCAGGGACAACAGGGCACTGAGGGCCAGGACGATGCCGTCGTAACCGCACAGGGCGATGATCCCTCCGATGGTGAGGACGGTGGCGGCGGAGATGTAGTCGCCGGCGACGGCCAGTCCGTTGCGCAACGGCGACAGGGACCGGTAGCCGGTGTAGAACTCGGCGAGGTCGTCCGCCTCCGGTCCGGTGAGCACGCACAGCAGCAGGGTGAGGGCGACGACCGCGCAGAACGCGACCAGGGACCACGACTGGGCGGAGCCGCCGAACCCGGTCACGGCGACTGCTCCCGGTCCAGGGCGGGCACCCGCAGTTGACGGCGGGCGCGGCGCGCCAGGGGATCCACGAAGCGGTGCGCGGCGGCTTCGTAGAGGAGGACCGCCAGCCAGGTGACGGGGATCTGGGCGAGGGCCAGGAGCAGCCCGGTGGGCAGGCCGCCGGGGCCGGGGCGGGCCATCAGGGAAGGGGCCTTGACGGTCAGGGCGAGGAAGGCGGCGAAGTAGCCGAGCGCGGTGATCGTCGCCACCCGCCGGTGCCAGCGATACGCCCGCCGCAGCAGGCGCAGGGTGCGGTGGGCGCCGGAGCGGGGGCCCGCCGGACGGGCGCCGTCCGGCTCCGGACCGGTCGACCAGGTCGGGGACGGGCGGTCGTACGACGACCGCTCCGAGGGTAAATCAGGTACATCAAAGGACATTTCGGCAACTCCTCGGTGGGGACCGGGGTCGGCCGTGGCGGGCCGCGAGCGGGGAGCGTGGTTCGGGCGACCGCACGCCGTGCGGCCGGGAGGTCGGGGGAAACCGTCTGCGCCGGTCGTCCAGGACGCCGTCTCGTGCGTCGCGGTCGGGTGATCAGGGCGCCATGGTCTCCGGCGGGGGCGCTGTCCGCCAGGGGTGCGGCCGTGGTGGGCGGGAACGGTTCGCGGCGTGTCGGGCTGACGTCGGGATCTCCGGCAGGGGGTGCTGAAGCATGGGCGGAGCGCGGGGTGGCGCGATTGCTTCGAAAAGTGCGCCGTCGCACACCTCAGGAGCCCCGGGCCGCCCGCCCGTTGGCCCGGCCGTGGCGGAGCGGAATTGTGACGCACTTCATGGGTGCCGTCGGACTCGGCCGGCGGCTCGACCGGTACGAAGCCCAACTGCCCCAAGGCCCGGCTGACTTGCGGAAGCGATGATCTGGCTGGGCGCTCCCGAACTCCCTGCCCCGGCGCCGTCGGCCAGAACCGGCATGGCTCCACGGGCACATGAGACGCCCGAGAACGGGCGAATGCGAAGTACATTGCGATGACACCGTCTTGACCTCGCTCCGTAAAACCTGGCAGGTTTCGGACACTTCACATCATTTACCGGCTTTCTGCGAAAGATCCGTGCTATGGGTGCCTATCTGTCTCCCCCAGCCGTCGTACAAGGTGAACATGCCGTGAAGACCGGCGAGATCCTGGCGGAGGTGAGAAGCCGGCAGCCGCAGGCGCCGTGGCTGCCGCGGATCGACGGCATCGCGGCCAGTACCGGCATCCACTCCCGCGGATGGATGCTGCCGCTGGAGACGGCCGCCGCGCCCGGCAGCGGCACGGGCCTGCGAACTCCGGGCACCGGCCCGGCCCGTGCGGCACTGGCCCGCACCGGGTTCACCGACCATGAGGTGAACCGCGCGATCGCCGCCCTGGAGGCGATACCTGCGCCGCAGACCATCCAGGAGCGCACCGCGCCCGCCTGGGCGGCCGTGCAGACGTACGGGGAACGCGCGGCCCGCGAAGCCCTTCGAAGCGCCGGACTGGACACCGCCGACGTCGACTGCCTGATCACCAGTCACTCCACCACCCCGGCCCTGCCGGGACTGGACCTCTCCCTGTTCAACCGCCTTTCACTGCGCAGCGACGTACTGCTGCTGCCGGCCACCCAGTGGGCGTGCATCGCCGGCACCCGATCGCTGGCGCTGGCGGCCGAGCTGGTCGCCGCGGACCCCGGCCGGGTGGTGCTGGTCGTGATATCGGAGGCGCTGAGCACCACCTACCAGCCCGCCGACGACACACTGGAATCGCTCATCGTCCGGCTGCTGTTCGCGGACACCGCCGTCGCCGTGGTGGTCACAGGCCGCCCCAGGACGGAGTCCGTCCTGCGACTGGACGCGGCCTGGCACCACACCCTGCCCGGCACCATGGACCTGCACCGGCTGGACACCCGCGACGACGGCACGCACTTCGTCATGGACCGCCGAGGGCCGCGCGCCGTGCAGGAGACGGTGGCCGCGATGTGGGAGTGGCTGCGGCTGCGCCACCAGGACGACGGGCACTCCTGGCACCCCGACCTGCTGCTCGCGCACCCCGGCGGGACACGGGTGCTGGAGTACATGGAACAGACGATGCCCGCCGACTGGCCGGAGGGGCTGCTGGCCTACAGCCGGGACAGCTACACCACGGGCAACCGCGGCGGCGCCGCCGTACTCGACATCCTGCGCCGCGCGCACGACGCGGGCCAGAAATCGGGCAGCCGTACGGTGCTGTACGCGGCCGCCCCCGGCCTGACGGCCACGGCCGTCGAGGGGGAGTGGCTTTGACCTGCTCCTCGGGGTGGAATCCGAGGAGTCAGTGCTGCACGGACAGGCCAACCCCAAGGACCCGTCGGACCCGGATGACCGGTTCATCCTGCGCATCCAGGTGGCGCACGCCTGCCGATCTCCGACGGCACCTCCCGCCGCACCCGCTCCACGCTGGAGGACCGGGCCCGCGCCGGGAAGCCGCACGGCGGACGCCGCTACGGCTACGCCAAGGACGGCTGCACCGTGACCAAGGAGGAAGCCGAGGTCGGCCGGGAGGTCTTCCGTCGCTTCCCGGACGGAGAGACGGCCGGCGCCATCGCCAAGGACCTGCACGCGCGCCATCACCGCCGAGCCGCTCGAAGCCTTCACCCGGGACCTGGCGCTCAAGGCACTGGAGAAGCTCGACATCACCGGCGGACGACGCCGCGCAACTCGCGGAGTTGAATCGTCATGATCCGCGCCTCACCGGCGCGAACACCTCCACCTGGCGCGAAGAGGTGGTGAGCGCGTGAACGTTCATCCCCTTCTTCAGACACTGGACCTTCAGGAGGCGCCACCCGGGCCCTGGACGACGCCCTTCGCGCGCAGTGCGTCCGCGGACCGGGAAGCTGACCTGTCCGTGGACCTCGGTGACACCTCGTCGGCCGACGGGCGGCAACCACGCTTCGGATGTCGCGCAATTCGTGCGGCGGTGAACGAGTCCGGGCGGCATGGACGATCACATCCGAGGTCCGGAGGCACAGGTGGCGCCGACGCGGCTGCTCACCCGGAGAACAGGACGCGAATGCTGCGGCCGGCCATTCGACCGCAGCATCTGCCTCATTGCGCTGCCCACCCGCGCAACGCGCCGTAGTACGCGGCGATGAGCCGGTCGAGGGCATCGTCGAGTGGGAGACCTTCGCCCACGAGGTCCAGAACCTCACGTGGGTCGAAGAGGACGTTGTAGAGGAACAAGGCGTGATCGAACTGGTCGTCGGGGACGCCCAGTTTGCGCATCACACTGCGGACGGGGCGTTCCCAGGCGTCCCTGACCGTGCTGATCACAGCGTCGTTGCTTCGCAGGCGGTGGAGGAAGCCTTCACGCGAGCGGAGCTGGATCATTGCGGTGCCGTACATCGTCAGCAGACGCCCCCACTCGTGCACGACGTCCTCGAACAGGGCGGTGCTGGTCTTGGGGCAGTCGTGACTGTAATCGCGCAGCCTCACGATCACGTCGTGGAGGTAGGTGGTGAGGAGTTCGTCGAGGGACGGGAAGTAGCGGTAGGCGGTGGCCGATGACAGGCCTGCGCGTTGGGCGATCCGGGCAACGGACACGTTGTCCGGATCGCTGCGCAGGATCTCTCCGGTCGCGTCCAGGAGGCGCTGGCGGTTGCGCTGGGCGTCACTGCGCCGCCGGCTTCCCGTCGTGCCGATCGTGTGCCGGTTGTTGCTCAGTGCCTCGCTCCCCGCCAGTGCGTATGTACCGCTTCAGGGGCGTGTGGCCCCAGCAGCCGAGACTACCGGGGCGAGGCGGGCGCCGGTCAGCGGGTGCCGCGGAAGTAGTGCTCGATGCGGTCCAAGCCCGCGGTCAGGACGTCCTGCGGCGCGGCGATCGAGATGCGCAGGTGGTGTTCGCCCGCCGGCCCGAACTCGCGGCCCGGGCGGACGACGACACCGTGCTCCTTGAGTCGCTGGGTGAGTTCCAGCGACGGAGTGTCGCGGTCATAGCGAGCCAGGACGAAGAAGCCGCCCTCGGGCGTGCGGGCCGTAAGCTCTGGCATGGCATGGACGCGCCGGACGATGTAGTCGCGGCGCTCCTGGTAGGACTCCCGCATCGGCTTGACGAAGGCGTCGCCGCTCTCCAGCGCGACGATGGCCGCCCGCTGCGACGCGGCGTTCACGGCTCCCAGGAACGTACGGTGCAGCATGCGCACGCCGTCGATCAGTGAGGTGGGCGCAACGAGGTAGCCGACCCGCCAGCCGGTCATGGCGTAGGTCTTGGACAGCGACTGGCAGTAGATGAGCCGGTCCCGCCATGCGCCGACAGCGAGTGCGGAGGTGAACACGCGGTCGTCGAAGACGAAGTGGTCGCAGACCTCGTCGGCGATGACGACGGTGCCGTGCCGTCGGGTGAGTTCTGCCAGTGCCTCCAGTTCCGTTCGGGTGAACACGGTGCCGACGGGGTTGGCCGGGTTGACCATGATGAGCGCCTTGGCGTCGGGCAGGGCCGCCGCGATCCGCTCCAGGTCAAGGTGGCCCGTGTCGTCGAGCGCGACGTACACCGGTTCACCGCCGGCCGTCAGTACCGCAGAGGAGAACAGCGAGTAGCTCGGGTCCAGCAGGATCACCCGGTCGCCGGGCGACACCACGGAGGACACCGCGGCCGACACGGCGGAGGTGGCGCCGTTGGTCACCAGAACCTGCTCGGGCCGGTACGGCGCGCCCGCGGCGTCACTCGCCAGATGTGCGGCGAGCGCCCGCAGCTCGGGGTCCCCGTTCAGGTCGCCGTAGTGCGTCCATCCCGCAGCCAGTGCCTCCTGCGCCGCGCGCACGATCGGCTCGGGCGTGGGGAAGTCGGGTTCGCCCACGCCGAGCAGTGCCGGTGCCCCCTGGGGCGGTGAGCCGGCGGGGCGCAGGCTGCCCGCCGTCAGGCGGAGCACGGCGTCGGAATGCAACGAACGGGACATGGCAGCGTCTCCTCGACATCGGGTCAGACACCCGGAACTGATGAAGCCGAACTGAGAGTGCATTCTCAGTTCCATCGAAGTCAAGTGCGGCGAGGGCTTGACCTGTCAGCGAGATGGCGCAAAAGTTTCGCCATCTCTTCTGAGACTTCACTCTCAATTAAGCGAAGGGGTGCCCGCCGCGTTGCCGTGCGCAGGGGCCCCTTTCGTCCCTGTTGCCGCAAGGAGTGGTGAGCGTGTCCGTCACGAGTCCGCCCCCGAGAAACATCGCCTCCGACGTCTCCGATCTGGAGAGACGCACCGTCCGCAAGATCACCTGGCGGCTCATGCCGATCCTGGTCGCCGCCTACTTCACCGCTTACCTCGACCGCACCAACCTGGGTGTGATGAAGAACGAGCTGTCGGCCGGGCTCGGCCTGTCCGACGTCGCCTTCGGCCTGGCCAGCGGCATCTTCTTCCTCAGCTACGTGCTGTGCGAGGTGCCCAGCAACCGGCTCGCCCTCCGCCTCGGCCCCCGGGTATGGGTTCCCCGCATCATGATCAGCTGGGGAGTCGTAGCCCTGGCGACCTCCCTCGTCCACTCGCCCACACAGCTGTACGCGGCGCGCGTCCTCCTCGGCATCGCCGAAGCCGGCATGGCTCCCGCGGTGTTCCTGTGCATCGCCCAGTGGTTTCCCGCCCGCCACCGCGGCCGCGCGCTGAGCGCGTTCTATTTGGGCATTCCGCTGGCCATGGTGATCGGCAGCCCCCTCACCGGCTGGCTCCTGGACGTCACCCACCGGCTCGGCGGGATCGACGGCTGGCGCTGGGTGTTCGTCATCGAGGGGGCCGCCGCACTGGTGCTGGCCCCGCTGGCCATCGTCCGGCTCACCAAGAGTCCGGCCGAGGCCCGCTGGCTCAGCGATGAGGAGCGAGGCTGGCTGATCTCCACCCTTGCTGCGGAGGAAGCAGAGAAGGACAAATCGGCACCGCACTCCTTCCGGAAGGGACTGACCGACCGCCGCGTCCTCGTGCTGTCCCTGGCCTTCCTGCTGATCTGCTACGGCAGCAACGCGCTCACCTTCTGGCTGCCCTCCGTCATCGAGGACGCCACCCCGGGGATGTCTTCCACGCGGGTCGGCCTGATATCGGCCCTGCCGTTCGCCTGCGCGCTGATCGCGATCTACGCAGTCGGCCGCATCGTCTCCCGGACGGGTGCCCGTACCTGGAACGTCCTCGGCCCGCTGGCCGTGGCCGCGGTCAGTTTCGCCCTGGTCGCCCTCCTCATCGGGCATCCGACCGTCACGCTGGCGCTGCTGTGCGTGGCCATCGCGGCCAGCCTGACCACCCAGGCGCAGTTCTGGACCATCCCGACCGGCTATCTGGCCGGAGCCGGGGCCGCCAGCGGCATCGCCCTGATCAATGCCACCGGAAACATCGCGGGCTTCGCCGGCCCGTACTCCTTCGGCTGGCTCAAGAGCGCGGATCCCACGGGCGCCCTGCCGTTCGCAGTCATGACCCTCTGCCTGCTCATCACCCTCGCTCTGCTGGCCGGTGTGCGCCGACAGACCCGAAGGACCCTCGGCGGTTCACCGACCGCGGCGCCCGGCGTGGAGCCGTCCGCCAGTGGGACGCCTGCCGGACCGGCACAAGAAAGCGCCGTAAACAACAACCTCTAACCGGCGTAGCGCCGGCGCAGGGGCCACGCCGAGCCATCCCCGGCGTGGCCCCTGCGCCGGCGCAGCACAGCCGTCCGGCGTCGTTCAGCAGAAGAGGCGGCAGCTGAGCATCACTGCCGTCGCGGGTCGGCCGCAGGGTGCAAGCGGCCGGCGCGGCGAACACCCGCTCCCAGGTGCCGTCGACGGTCTGCACGCGCAGCCGGTTGTAGACGCCCCGCCAGTCGCGTACTTCTCCGGCAGGTGGACCCGCTGTGTTCCGGTCTGGAACGTGAAGGCGATCGCGTCGATCACCTCCCGGTGATCCCGCCGGCGGCCGCCCTGCTTCGGCGTCCGGTTCGGGAGCAACGGCTCGATCCGCGCCCACTGCACGTCAGTTAGCGGCGCACCCGGACCAACGACCGAGCGATCCAAACGAAACCGCCTAGCCGTCAGCCATCGTTGTGAGGGCCGAGGAGCCGTGCGCCCCGTGCCGCACTCTTCGGTCCTGTCCGCGTCGGGAACTTCGCCGCCTGTCGTCTGACGGCGCGTGTGCGTTGATCGTCATGGGAACGTTTCGGCGGTGACCGTAAGTCATTGCCGTGGCTGGCTGTAGGCATAGGCATCCCAGGTCAACTCAGGCGACGACACCTAGGAGAACGAGACAGCGTCTGTACGCTCGATGACGCGTCTGGGACTGTGCACCGCGGGGCCCGGATCAGGCACGTCGGTGATGATGTTCTCTTACTACCCAATGTGAGGCAGAGCCGCTCGTTGTGGAGAAGTCGGTGGCAGGCTGACGCCCCGGTAAGGGACGATCACGACGTGCGCGGCCCTGCTCTTACCGGACGCGCCCGAACGCGTGGGACGGTGTGGTGCCGTGCTGACGTCAAATCGATGCTCGGCTTGGCGCTTTCCCCGCCGGGCTGGAGAGGACGCGTGTGTCGCTCGCTCTTGAAGACCGCTTGGCCGTGATCGAACTGGTCTCGTTGCACGGTCACCTCGTTGACGACGGAAGCCTTGACCGGTTGGAGGAGTTGTTCACCGCCGATGTGGTCTACGACCTCACCGACTTCGGCCAGGAGCCGCTGTCCGGGGTGGCAGCGATCCGAGAAGCGGCATGGGAGTTGGGAGCGGGCAACCCTGTCGCGCACCACGTCACCAACGTCGTCGTGACCGCATGGGTGGACGGCCGGGTGCAGGTCCGTTCCAAGGGGCTGGGTGTCAAGGCGGACGGCTCCTGCGGATCCGTCTCCTACGCGGACACTGTCGTGCGCACCGCTGACGGCTGGCGGATCAGCCATCGCAGGGTCTCGCCACGCCGAACTCCCTTGGGCGGGATGACAAAGCCTGGCTGACCGGGGACGGCGACATTGTGCAGGCGTGCGATGCCGAGGGTGGCGTGGTGGACACCGTCGCCTTTGAGGCCGCAGTCGCGCAGGGTCTTCCAGGTCTTCTTGCGGGCGAAGACGTGCTCGACGCGGGCTCGGACTTTGGGGTGGGAGGTGTTGTGCTCTTCCGCCCAAGAAGGAAGTTCGTCCTGGCCGCGCTCGCGACGGTGCGGGATGACCAGGCCCGTGCCCCGAGGACCTCCCGGGCCAACCGGCCCGGTTGAACGAGCACCGTTACCGCACCGAGCCGGGGGCAGTCCTTCAGAAGCTGCCCGGCGTGCTGGCGAAGGCGACCCATCATGCGCACGCCACGCAGTGGCCCGACGCGTGGACTCGGGTCGCCGACACGTATCAGGTGGTGCACTGGCTTGCCACCAGGTTCCGTTGGACGCACCTCGCCGAACTGGCCGTCATGAAGCAGGCGCTGGCCTCAGAGCACGCTCACCCGATCGCCGCCACGGTGGGTGGCCGCCCGGGACGACGTCGGGACCTTCCTCACGTCGGGAGACTTCGCGGGCGGGATGGCGATCGTCGGCCGCGCGATTGCGCGGCCGAGCCGACACGGGCGGTCTGAAGGCCGGAGCACCGCGGTTGACTCCCGGTAGCCGAAGCCCGGCACGCTCATCGCGGCACCGGCGCTACCCCTCAAGTTCCGCCCAGACGGCCTTGCCGGTGTGCGTCCACCGTACTCCCCAGCGGGTGGTCAGTTTGTGGACGACGTACAGTCCTCGCCCGGTGCTGTCGAGCGGGTCGCCGCGGCGCAAACGCGGCCGGCCGTTGCCCGTGTCACCGACCTCGCAGGTCAGGCGGCTCCCGGTGTGCACCAGCCGCACCGTGATGGGCCCGGTGCCGAACCGGACGGCGTTGGTGACCAGTTCGCTGATCACCAGCAGCGCGCTGTCCCGGGCCTGCTCGCCGGTGTGCCAACGGCGCAGGAGCGGAGCGGCCAGAGCGCGGGCGCGGGCGGCGGTGTCGTCACGGGCGGGCAGCTGCCAGGTGGCGGTGGAGCGGCCTTGGCGGCCGGCCAGCCGGGCTAGCAGCAGGGTGACGTCGTCGCGCAGCGGCTCCTTCGGGGCCAGCCTGGCGACCACGCGACGCGCGGCCTGTTGGAGATCGTCCCAGGGATGCACCTCACGCACGACCTCCGTCAGCCGGCCGATGCCGTCGTCGATGGAGGCCCCCGGGTCCTCCACCAGGCCGTCGGTATAGAGGACGAGAAGCGAACCGGGTGGCGCGGCGAACTCCTGCACCTCGAACGGCTCCCGCACGACGAACTCGGCGCCCAGGGCCGGGTGCGGCTGCGTCGCCACGGTCTCCGCGGACCCGTCGGGATGGACGAGGAGCGGGGGGAGATGGCCGGCGTTGGAGATCAGCACCCGGTGGTCGACAGGGTCGTAGACCGCGATGCAGCACGTCGAGCCCAGCGCGCTGTATCCGGCCGCCAGGCCCGCGTCCGTGTCGTCCAGCAGCGTGACCGTCTCGTCCAGCCGCTCCAGCACCTCCCCGGGGCCCAGCCCCGCCGACAGCAGTGCCCGCGCCTCCATGCTCAGCTGGCCCATCGCCGCCGCGGCCCCCAGGCCGTGCCCCACGACGTCGCCGACGACCAGCGCGGTACGGTCGCTCGGCAGCGGAAAGCTGTTCACCCAGTCGCCGCCGACGCCCGCACTGTCCGGGGTGGTGGGCTCGTAGACACTGGCGACCTCGATGGTGTCGCTGCCGGCCCGCGGCAGCAGCCGTCGCTGCAGTGCCAGGACCTGGGCGTGCTCACGCTGATGCTGGCGGGCCAGGTCGACGTGCCGGGCGGTCTTGGCCACGAGCTCTTGCAGGTCGAGCAGCTCGCCGTCGCGGAAGGGGCTCTCCGGCCGCCGCCAGACCTCCGTCACCCCCAGCACGATGGGCCTCGGCGCGCCTTCGGGACCTTCCACCACCAGCGGGATGCAGGCGACGCTCACCGGCCGGTTGCCCGGCACCAAGGCGCGCACCAGCCGGGGATCGCCGAGTGCCCGTTCGATCGCCTCCCGGTCCGGAAAGACGACGGCCCGTGGAACGTCGTCGCGCATCACCGCACCGGCCAGCAGGCGGCTCGCTTCCCGGGGAAGGTTGTCCCCGGGGGTCAGATAGCCCTCGGGCCAGGCCCGGTCCGGTACCAGGGCCGCCCGCCGCAACCGGATGCGCTCCTGCGCCTGATCGGTGACCGCCTCGCCCGTCCACACGGCGTAGTCCAGGTTGACGGCGGCCACGTCCCCCCAGGCCAGCAGGGACTGGGCCAGGGACTGCGCTGTCTCCCCGATGTCCAGGGACGTCCCGATCGCGGCGGCGGAGGCGTACAGGTGCAGTCGCTTGGCCATGGCGATCAGGGACACCGTCAGACCGTCCAGCGGCGGTACGGCCGGCAGGATGCTCATCGAGACCACCAGCTCCGTCCCGTCGTCCCGCCGCAGGCGCTGGACCCGGGCGACATGGGCCTCACGTGTCTGAAGGACCCGCCGCAGCCGCTGCGTGACCGTCGCCACGTCCCCGGGCGGCAGCAGGTCGGCGAAGGCGGCTCCCGGCGTCGCACTCACCCCCGCGAACGGAGCGGCGTCCAGATTGGAGCCGCGGATCCTCAGGTCCTGGCCGAGACTGACCACCCCGAGGATCTGTTCCCCGCCCTCGGCCTCCTCCGGCCGGGGAGCCCCCGCGACCGCCGCCGTCGCTCCGCCCTTCGGGACGTAATCACCCAGGGCGCCGCTGACCATGTCGAACGGCGAAGCAGAGGCGGGTGTGGGGTTCATGAAGCTCACACAGCTCGCTGACTCCGGCGCGTACCGGCAGATCTTCCCGAGTCCATGCGGTCAGGCCCGACAGTCGCCGTCGACCGCACATCTCATGAGTAACACAAATACCCTGCTCACCGAAGGGGTAAAAGTGATCTAAACAACACAAACCACCAGTGGTGCCGACGGGCGACCCCTGTAAAGGTTTCTTTAGAAAGATATCTTTACATCATGGACCGGCGGCAGCTCACCGACCCGCGTGCCCTGCGGGCGTACGCCCATCCGTTTCGCCTGACGCTCATCGGCCTGCTGCGCCGGGAGAGCGCGGTGACGGCCACCAGGGCTGCCGAGCTGACGGGGGAGTCGGTGGCCAGCTGCTCGTACCACCTGCGCATGCTGGCCAAGTACGGGCTCGCGGAACAGACCGGGGAAGGGCAGGGCCGGCAGAAGCCCTGGCGGGCGACCACAGCCTTCACCTCCTGGCCCGGCTGCACGGCGGACCCCGAGGTGCGGGAGGCCGCCACCGCACTCAGCCTCGCGGTCGTCGAGCGGTACTTCACCGAGGCGACCCGCTGGCTGGAGAACCGGCACACCGAGCCCGCAGACTGGCAGGAGGCGGCGCCTCTCGGGGACGCCACGATCTTCGTCACCGCCGCCGAGCTCAAGGAACTCGACGAGAAGGTGTGGGAGCTGCTCCGGCCCTACATCCGCCGCGCCGACGCCCCTGAACAGCGACCCGCCGCGGCCCGCCGGGTGTCCTACGTCCGCTTCGGGCACCCGACGCGGGAGTCCGGTACCCAGACGCGGGGCGAGGCGGAAGAGCCGCACGCGTGAGGGCGCCCGGGCGGTTACCCGCCCTGCTCGGCGACCCGGCGTTCCGCCGTTGCTGGACCGGCCGGACCGTCTCGCTCTTCAGCGGCCAGATCACGCAGCTCGCTCTGCCCCCTGCGCGCCGTCCTGGCCCTGGACGCGGGTGCCACGCAGACGGGCCGGCTCACGGCGGCCGGGCTTCTGCCGAGCCTGCTGTTCTCGGTGCATACCGGCGTTTGGGCGGACCGCGGTGGGCGACGGCGGCACATGATGATCGCCGCCGACCTCGCAAGGGCGCTGGCCCTCCTCACGCTCCCGGCCGCCCGGACTCTGGGCCGTCTCGGCCTCGGCCAGCTCTACGCGGTCGCGTTCACGGTCTGCACACTCAGCGTGCTGTTCGACGTGTGCAACACCGCGCTGCTCGTCGCCCTGGTGCCCGCCGAGCGCTACGTGGAGGGAAACTCCGTGCGCAACGGCAGCCGTGCCATGTCCTGCGTGGTCGGCACCAGCACCGCGGGAGTGCTGGTGCAACCGGGTGCCCTGGCTGGCCAGGCGTGGGTACTGCCCTCCCGGATGCTGACCGCGCCCAGCGCGACGAGACCGGCTCCCGCGACGAAGCGGGCGGGCGAGCCGACGTTCCGACTGCGAGCGCCGTTTCCCCCGGCACCTGCCGCGGCCGCGCCCCGCGCCGCCGCAATCCACTCCCGAAGAACAGGGGTTCAGCTTCATGACCGCCGACGAGACGGACATCACCGAGGACCTGATCCGGCAGCTGCTGCGCGAGCAGCACCCCGACCTGGCGGACCGCCCCCTGAAGCTCGGAGCGCTCGGCTGGGACAACCAGGTCTGGCGGCTCGGCGACGACCTCGCCGTCCGACTGCCCTGGGCGACACGGTCCGCGGACGCTCTGCTGCGCAAGGAACACGCCTGGCTGCCCCTCCTCGCCCCGCGTCTTCCGCTGCGGATCCCCGTCCCGCAGCGCATCGGCGAGCCCTGCGAACGTTTCCCGCGGCCCTGGCTCGTCACCACCTGGGTCCCGGGCGAGCCGGCCGACCGAGCCCCCGCGACGCGCCCCGCCGAGTCGGCCGCCACGCTGGCCGCGTTCCTGACCGCTCTGCACCGCCCCGCCCCCGACGAGGCACCGACGGGCCGCAACCGTGGCGGCCCGCTGGCCGACACCGCCGGATCCTTCGCCGAGGGGCTCGCCTCGGCCACCGAACTGGGGCTGATCCGCGACCCGGACGCCGTCCGCGCGGTCTGGGAAGACGCCGTCGCCGCGCCGGACTGGGCAGGCCCCCGCCTCTGGCTCCACGGCGACCTGCACCCGGCCAACATCCTCACCGCGAACGGCACCTTCTGCGGCGTGATCGACTTCGGCGACCTCTTCGCCGGCGACCCGGCCTTCGATCTCGCCGCCGCCTGGATCCTGTTGCCGGACGGCGCCGCCGCCCTCTTCCACGAGACGTACCGGCCGAGCCCGGACGCCGCGACCCTGCGCCGGGCCCGTGGCTGGGCGGTGCTGCGCGCCTTGTCCTGCCTCCACATCGCGGACGCCGGGGTGCACGGCCGCCCCGGAGGCAAGCCCACCTGGGGGCCACCCGCCCAGGCCGCACTGCAACGCCTCACCGCGACGGCCCACCGGTGATCGCGTCCGATACCCGCCAGCGACCCGGCCCGTCCCACGCCACGCTGAACGGCATGACCGCTTCCTTTTCCCCCCTTCCCATTCCGTCCACGACCCTCAAGGAACTCCGGGTCCGCGACGACGCCGGAAATCCGCCACGCCCGTACACGGACGACGAAGGCGACGCGCCACTGCGCTGCTGCCTGCGGTCCAGCACCGCGGGAGAGCGGATCGTCCTGATCTCCTACGCCCCGCTGCGCCGCTGGGCGGCGCGGACCGACGCCGACCCCGGGGCCTACGACGAGCAGGGCCCCGTCTTCATCCACGCCGAGGAGTGCGGCGGCCCGGCCGGCGAGAACCTCGGCCGCTATCCGTGGGCCCGCCCCGGCGCCCTGCGCGTCCTGCGGCGCTACGACAGCCGAGGGCACATCACGGGCGGTCGCATGCTGGAGCTTCCCGAGGACGCCCAGGCGGCCTTCGCCCACGCGCTGGCCGAGGCCTTCGCCGACCCCGAGACCGCCCAAGTGCACGTGCGCGCCGTCGAATACGGCTGCTACCACTTCCGGGTGGACCGCCCCTGAACGAGAAAACACAGGCCCGCGGTGCGCCACGGCCCCCGGGGATGATTGTCTGACCCTGGCCAATCCCACCCCGAACCGGCTCTGCCGGCAGGAGGACCTCGCAGTCATGAGCAGTGCCTACGCGTACGAGTACAAGGTCGTCACCTTCCGGGAGTCGCTGATCGGCGACGCGCTGGACAGCGACAAGCTGGAGAAGGTTCTCAACAAGCACGCCGAGGACGGCTGGGCCCTCAAGGCCATCACCTCCGCCGACGTCAAGGGCCGCATAGGCCCCGGAGCCGTCGAGGGCCTGCTCCTGACCTTCGAGCGTCCGCGCGGCTGACCCCGCCCCGACCTGCGTAAGCCGAACGCCCCCCAGCCCACCGAGGGCTCGGGGGCGTTCGTCGCACCCGCCGCCCTGCCCGCACCAGAGTTAGGCAAGGGGCGCGCAGGGCAGCGCAAGAATTTGCGTATATTGCGCTCGCTTGCGACGCGGGACGCAAGCGCAGTGTCTGTGGCGTGTGTGGGTCCGAGTCGCGCGTGGCCCATGAAGTGCCCTTTGCTGCCCACTCGTTGGCTGCCGCAGCGTCCTGGGGGTTGTGCGAACGGCGCTCCTGTCGCTGAGGCGTGGGCTCTTCTGGTGAAACTTGTGCCGTCCTGTCAGTAGACGGACTCACAGTGCTCTGCAATATTTCGATGAAACCATGCAATATTCTGCGCACTGTCGCACCGTCTTCATGTCGCATCGCACCGCACTTTTCTGCACCACTCCGCCAGGAACGAGCCGCCCTCGCCGCCCCCTCGGCGCGCGAAACTCCGCAGGAAGTGACCCGCATGACTCCTCGACACAAGCCGAGATCCCTGAGACGCCGCGCGGCCGCCGCTGTGCTCGCCTCCGCCGTGATGGTTCTGGGCCTGCCCGCCGTCGGCGCCCACGCGGCCGGCGGCCCCGACGCCGCCGCGGACGCCGCGACCACGGCCGGCAGTGCCCGCACCGCCCACGCGGCATCAAACGTCACCGACGGCGACACCGACACCTACTGGCAGGCCGCGAAGAAGTCGGCCCAGTGGGTCCAGACAGACCTCGGACGGACCGAGCGCGTCCGTGAGGTCGTACTACGCCTGCCCGAGCACTGGCAGACGCGCACACAGACCCTCGCGCTCCAGGGCAGTGCCGACGGCAGAAGCTTCGCCACGCTCAAGTCGTCGACGCAGTACGTCTTCAGCCCCGGCGACGACAACACCGTGAAGGTCGCCGTCCCCGCGACCCTCGCCCGGTACGTCCGCGCGGACTTCAGCGCCAACTCGGTCGCCCGCACCGCCCAGCTCGCCGAGATGCAGGTCCTCACGACCGCCGCCTCGACCCCCGACCTCGCCCTGGGCAGACCCTTCAGCGAGAGCGGGCACGCCGACGTCTACGGCGCGGCCAACGCCGGTGACGGCAACCGCGACACCTACTGGGAGAGCACCAACAACTCCTTCCCGCAGTGGCTCCAGGTCGACCTCGGCTCGTCCCTCCAGGTGAACCAGGTGACGCTGCGGCTGCCCAGCGGCTGGCCGAGCCGCAGCCAGACACTCAAGATCCAGGGCTCCACCGACAACCAGAACTTCACCGATCTGACGGCCTCGAAGGCTTACACCTTCGACAGCTCCGACGACCAGTCGACGACCATCGCCTTCGACGCGACCACGACGCGGTACGTGCGGGCGCTGTTCACCGCCAACGACGGCTGGCCCGCCGGGCAGGCGTCCGAGCTGGAGGTCTACGGACCGGCGACCGGCGACACCCAGGCGCCCACCGCGCCGTCCAACCTGAGCTACACCGAGCCGGCCACCGGGCAGATCAGGCTGACCTGGAACGCGGCCACCGACGACACGGCCGTGACCGGCTACGACGTCTACGCGGGCGGCCAGTTGCGGGCGAGCGTCGCCGGGAACGTGCTGACCTACACCGACACCCAGCCGGCCGGCACCGACATCACCTACTTCGTACGGGCCAAGGACGCCGCGGGCAACGTCTCCGCCAACAGCAACAGCGTCACCCGCAAGGGGACGAGCGGAGACACCCAGGCCCCCACCGCGCCCGGCAACCTCGCCTACACGCAGTCCGGCAGCGACGTGAAGCTCACCTGGCAGGCATCGAGCGACGACGTCCAGGTCACCGGGTACGACATCTACGCCGACGGCCGGCTCGTCAAGACCGTGGCGGGCGACGTGACGACGTACACCGACACCCCGTCGGCGACGGCCACGGTCACCTACTACGTGAAGGCCAAGGACGCCGCCGGGAACGTGTCGGTGGCGAGCAACAGCGTCACCCGGCCCGGCTCCGGTGCCGGCTCCGACCTCGCCCAGGGCAAACCCGTCGAGGCGTCCTCGTACACCTTCACCTACGTCGCCGCGAACGCCAACGACGGCCAGGTCGGCACCTACTGGGAGAGTGCGGGCGGCGCCTACCCGGCCACCCTCACCACCAAGCTGGGTGCCAACGCCGACCTCAGCCAGGTCGTCGTCAAACTCAACCCGGACCCGGCCTGGTCGACCCGCACCCAGAACATCCAGGTACTCGGCCGTGACCAGGACGCGACGTCCTTCACCAGCCTCGTCGCGGCGAAGGACTACACGTTCGACCCGGCCACCGGCAACACCGTGACCATCCCGGTCTCCGGCGCCGCCGCCGACATCCAGCTCAAGTTCGCCTCCAACACCGGCGCCCCGGGCGGACAGGTCGGCGAGCTCCAGGTGATCGGCACCCCGGCGGCCAACCCGGACCTCAAGGTCACCGGCATCACCAACACCCCCGCAGCGCCCGTCGAGTCGGACGCCATCAGTCTCTCGGCGACCGTCACCAACAGCGGCAGCAAGGCGGCCAAGGCCACCGACCTGAACTTCACCCTCGGCGGCACCAAGGCCGCCACGGCCGACGTGCCGGCCCTCGCGGCCGGCGACTCGACGACCGTCACCGCGAGCATCGGCACCCGGGACGCGGGCAGCTACCCGGTCGGCGCCGAGGTGGACCCGTCCAACAAGATCATCGAGCAGAACGAGGGCAACAACGCCTTCGCCCGCCCCGACGCCCTCGTGGTCAAACCCGTCTCCAGCTCCGACCTGGTCGCCGCACCCGTCGCCTGGACACCCTCCAGCGCCTCGGCCGGTGACGACGTCGCCTTCACCGTCGCCCTCAAGAACCAGGGAACGCTGGACTCCGCCTCCGGCTCCCACGGCGTCACGCTGACGATCCAGGACGCGAACGGCGCCACCGTCAAGACCCTCACCGGCTCCTACAGCGGCACCATCGGCTCCGGCCGGACGACCGCACCGGTCAGCCTCGGCTCCTGGACGGCCGTCAACGGCAAGTACACCGTCAAGACGGTCATCGCCGACGACACCAACGAACTGCCGGTCAAGCGTGCCAACAACACCACCACACAGCCGCTGTTCGTCGGCCGCGGCGCCGACATGCCGTACGACATGTACGAGGCCGAGGACGGCACGGTCGGCGGCGGCGCCAAGGTCGTCGGCCCGAACCGCACCGTCGGCGACACCGCCGGCGAGGCGAGCGGCCGCAAGGCGGTGACCCTCGACGCCACCGGCCAGTACGTCGAGTGGACCACCCGCGCCGCGACCAACACCCTGGTCACCCGCTTCGCCATCCCGGACGGCACCGACTCCACCCTCGACGTCTACGTGGACGGCCAGTTCCTCAAGGCGATCGACCTGACCTCGAAGTACGCCTGGCTCTACGGCAGCGAGACCGCGCCCGGCAACTCGCCCGGCTCCGGTGCCCCGCGCCACATCTACGACGAGGCGAACCTGCTGCTCGGCAGGACCGTCCCCGCCGGCTCGAAGATCCGCCTCCAGAAGGACTCGGCCAACACCGCCGGCTACTACGCCATCGACTTCATCAACACCGAACAGGCGACGGCGGCCCCCAACCCCGACCCGGCCGCCTACACGGTCCCGGCCGGTTTCACCCAGCAGGACGTGCAGAACGCGCTCGACCAGGTCCGCATGGACACCACGGGCAAGCTCGTCGGCGTCTACCTGCCTGCCGGTGACTACGACACCTCCAGCAAGTTCCAGGTCTACGGCAAGGCGGTCAAGGTCGTCGGAGCGGGCCCCTGGTTCACCCGCTTCCACGCCCCCGCCTCCCAGGAGAACACCGACGTCGGCTTCCGTGCCGAGGCCACCGCCAATGGCTCGACGTTCGCCGGCTTCGCCTACTTCGGCAACTACACATCGCGGATCGACGGTCCGGGCAAGGTGTTCGACTTCTCCAACGTCTCGGACATCACCATCGACAACATCTGGGCCGAGCACATGGTGTGCCTCTACTGGGGCGCCAACACCGACAACATGACCATCGAGAACTCCCGGATCCGTGACACCTTCGCCGACGGCATCAACATGACGAACGGCTCCACGGACAACCACGTCGTCAACAACGACGCCCGCGCCACGGGCGACGACAGCTTCGCCCTCTTCTCGGCCATTGACGCCGGCGGCACCGACGAGAAGAACAACCTCTACGAGAACCTGACGTCCACCCTCACCTGGCGAGCCGCCGGCATCGCCGTCTACGGCGGCTACGACAACACCTTCCGCAACATCCGCGTCGCCGACACCCTCGTCTACTCGGGCATCACGATCTCCTCGCTGGACTTCGGCTACCCGATGAACGGCTTCGGCACCGATCCCACGACGATCGAGAACGTCTCCCTGGACCGGACCGGCGGCCACTTCTGGGGCTCCCAGGTCTTCCCCGCCATCTGGGCGTTCTCCGCCTCGAAGGTCTTCCAGGGCATCCGGGTCAACGACGTCGACATCGACGACTCCACGTACGGAGGCGTCATGTTCCAGACCAACTACGTCGGCGGCCAGCCCCAGTTCCCGGTCAAGGACACCATCTTCACCGACATCTCCATCACCGACAGCAAGAAGAGCGGAGACACCTTCGACGCCAAGTCCGGCTTCGGCATCTGGGCGAACGAACTCCCGGAACCGGGCCAGGGCCCCGCGGTCGGCGAAGCCACCTTCCGCGACCTGCGCATGAGCGGCAACGCCCAGGACATCCGGAACACGACCAGCACATTCAAGATCAACATCGAGTGACCCGAACGGCGACGAGGGGTACGGGGTCGGCCTCGACAGGGTCGGCCCCGTCCTGTCACCGATCCGTCACCGTCACCGCAGGGGAGTGGGCACGGAGAGGCCGGGCCGGAGCTGCCGGGTGACCTCTGTCAGGTCGGCGATGAACCGTCCCGCGAGGTCGGGGGTGAATCCGGTGCGGACGACGAGGCGTAGGACGGAGATGTCCTCGCAGGGGGCGGGAAAGGTGTAGGCCGGCAGATGCCAGCCGCGTGCGCGCATCGCGTGCGAGACGTCGAAGACGGTGAACCCCTGAGCGCCGGGCGCGAGCCGGAAGGCGATGGCGGGAAGCTCCGATCCGTCGGTGACCAGTTCGTAGGGCGAGATGCCCTGGATGCGGGCGGCCAGGGCACGGGCCGTCGTGCGGTTCTGGACCGCGAGGTCGTGCAGCCCCTCGAAGCCGTACCGCAGGAAGCTGTAGTACTGCGCGACGACGTGGGCGCCGGGGCGGGAGAAGTTGAGGGTGAAGCTGGGGGAGCGGCCGCCGAGGTAGTCGACCTCGAAGACCAGCTCGTCCGGCAGGGCCTCGGAATCGCGCCACAGGGCCCAGCCGAGGCCGGGGAAGACATGCCCGTACTTGTGCCCCGAGGTGTTGATGGAGGCGACCCTTTCGAGCTGGAAGTCCCACATCAGACCCGGGTCGAGGAACGGCGCCACCAGCGCGCCCGAGGCGCCGTCGACGTGCACGGGGATGTCGGTGCCGGTGGCGGCCTGGTAGCCGTCCAGGGCCATGCAGACGTCGGCGACGGGTTCGTAGGAGCCGTCGTAGGTGGAGCCGAGGACGGTGACGACACCGATGGTGTTGTCGTCGCAGTAGGCGGTGAGGGTGTCCGCGGTGAGGTGGTAGCGGCCGGGCTCCATCGGGACGTAACGCGGCTCGACCTCGAAGTAGTTGGCGAACTTCTTCCAGCAGACCTGGACGTTGGCGCCCATCACCAGGTTGGGACGGCCGGTGTCCTTGCCCTGCGCGCGCCGGCGCTGCTGCCAGCGCCGCTTGAGCGCGAGCCCGCCGAGCATCGCCGCCTCGCTGGAGCCGGTGGTGGAGCAGCCGCGGACCCGCTCGGGGTGCGGTGCGTGCCACAGCCGGGCGAGCATCCGCACACAGCGTTCCTCCATGGCGGTGATCTGCGGGTACTCGGCGCGGTCCGCGAGGTTCTTCTCGGCGGTGTCGGCCATCAACTGCCGTGCCTGCGGTTCCATCCAGGTGGTCACGAAGGTGGCGAGGTTGAGCTGTGCGTCGCCGTCGCGCGTGAGCTCGTCGCGTACCCGTCGCAGTACCACGTCCGGTGAGGTGGCCGACCGCGGCAGTTCGTCGACAGGCAGGAGCGGATCGGCGGCGGCGGGCGGGATGAGGGTGTCGAGCGCGGTCGTGGAGATGACGTCGGTATCCGGGATGGGCATGTGTGCCTCGGTGCTTTCTGATCCGTGTGGCCCCCGTACGCTCCCGACGCTAGATCGCCACGCGGTGCGGCGGGTGTGCCGATTACACCGATCCAGCGACCGGTTTGCGGACCGATGAACTGAATTTTCCCTTGCGTATACGGGTGGATGGGGTTGGTCAGGTATCGCCCTCGAGGAGTTCGGCCTGCCGGCAGGGGTCCCGGACACGTGGACCGCGTCCGATCCCCCGCTTCGGAGGGGCAGCACAGCCACGCCGAGGACCCGAACGCCGCACACCCGAGCGAACGTTGCCGCTCGTGCGTCATGTGGTGCGGCTCATGGTGAGGGGCGCACCGAAGACCGGCCGGTGCCGACGGGTTGCCCGCGGCGACAGCGCGCCGGGGCCGGCTCATCGGGGGCGCTCCCGGGTGAGCCGGGTTCGGCCCCGGATGCCTTGTGCTCGACGGCGAGCGGGGGGTCGGTGGCCGGTCCGGCATCCCGCTTCACCGGCAGGCACCTATTAGGTACCATTGCAGGTATGCCATCTCTGAACGTGTCCTTCACCGACGAGGAACTCGAAGGCGTCCGGGCCGCGGCCGCCGCCGAGGGCAAGAGCCTCAAGCAGTACCTGCACGACCTCGGAATCCGCGAGATGCAGCGCAAGCAGTTCGTCGCCGGCGCGACCGAATGGGCCGAGCGGTTGCGCGGCCAGTTCGACGAAGCCTTCCCCGACGAAGTGCCGCCCGCCGAGCGCGGCAACGGGGCCGCTGCCGCCTGATGCCGCCCCTCTATATCGACGTCTCCTGGCTGCTGGACGTCCAGGAGAACGCGCTCGGCCAAGACGACCTGACCGTTTCCGACTACTCGGCGCTGGTCGCCGCCGTCGCCCGCCACAAGACCCGGCTGCCCACCCTCGCGACAGCCGACCCGGACACGGCCTGGCGCGCGGCGGCCCTGCTGCACACGATCGTGCGCCTGGAACCGCTCCCGCACCGCAACAGCCTGTACGCGGCGTTCCTCGCCGCCCAGTACATGGCACAGGCCGGCGAGGGCATCGATCCCCCTTACGGCGCGCTGCCCGATCTGGTCCGCAAGGTCCGCGACACCCGTATCAGCGTTCAGGACGTCGCTGACCAGCTGCGCGGCTGGAAGCTGTAGGTCTCCCGGGACGGACGGCCGCGGCAAGCAGGCGGATCGCGTTCAGCATCCGGCCGGCAGCGCGGCGTCGCCGGTGCGGTCCCTTCAAGAGGCCGTGGATCCGGCCGTGCGGCACCGGCGGGGCCCGGTACGGCACGCACACCCCAGCGGAGGGCCCACCGGCCGACCATTCCGCAGTGAAGGGCATCGGGTCTGCGACCGGCGGATCCACGCGTCGGTCGCGAACGCGGCCGCCAACCGGGCTGTGGAGCAGCTCTGGCGTGCGTTGCTACCGGTCAGTGCCCGCGGGCTCGTAGGCGGCGCAGCATGCGGGGGTCCTCGAAGCCGACCGCGCGGGCGGCGGCATCGACCGTGGCGCCGTGACTGATGAGGTGTTCGGCGCGTTCGAGACGCAGGGTCTGCTGGTAGCGCAGTGGAGTGACGCCGCCGGTGGCGCGGGTGAAGCGGCGGGTGAGGGTGCGTTCGCTCACGCCCACGGTCGTGGCCAGGGCGGACAGGGGCAACGGTTGGTCAAAGCGGGCGTCCAGCAGGTCCTGGGCATGGTGCACGGTGTCGTCGAGGTGGGACCGGTACCTGAGCATTGCGCTGGCCTGGGGTTCATGGCCGTTGCGTCGTGCGTAGACGACCATGTCCCGGGCGACCTGTGCGGCGACGGCGGGGCCGTGCCGGGCGGCGACCAGGTACAGGGCCAGGTCGATGCCGCTGGCGATGCCGGCCGAGGTGATCACCCGGTCGTCGGCGGTGTACAGGACATCGCGGATGACTGTCGCCCTGGGGTAGCGGCGTGCGAGCTCGTCCTGCACATCGTGGTGAGTGGTGCAGCGGCGGCCGTCGAGCAGGCCGGCTCGGCCGAGCGCGTCGGCTCCGGCGCAGACGCTGGCAACGGTGCCGCCCCTGGCGTGGTGGTCCCGGAGAGCCTGCTGGAAGGCCGCGCCGATGGCAGGGCTGCCGGCCAGGGTGGGCGCCCGCCAGCCGGGCACCACGATCAAGTCCTCGGGGCCGAGTTCGGGCCAGTCGGGCTGGGCCGCCAGTGGCAGGCCCTGAGCGGTGGGGACCAGCGGCTGCTCGGCGACGTAGCTGAGTGTGTAGGAATGCCCGAAGTCGGCGGCCGTGGAAAAGACCTGCGCGGGGCCGGCCAGGTCCAGCAGGTGGAGTCCGGGCACCAGGAGAAAGGCGATATGGCTCACGATCCGGTCATCGTGCCCGAGACCCGGCCGCAGCTTCCAGTTCCCCGACCGTGGTGATGGTGGCAAAGCGTCCCGCAAGGGCGTACTCGGTTCGCCTGATGATCTCCTCGGCACCCAGGGTGCGAGGATCCGACAGCAGTTCGTCGACGCTCTGGCCAGGGGGAGCGTCACGGTGCGGGATGGGGTTGGTCGCGGTGGCGTCGCTGACGAAGGTGACCTGGTAGCCGAAGTCGCTCGCGACGCGGGTGGTGGTCTCCACGCACTGCTCGGTTCGGATGCCGCAGACGGTGAGCTCGTGGATGCCGCGCTCGGTGAGGAGCTGCTGCAAGTTGGTGGTGGTGAAGGCGTTGTGCGAGGTCTTGTGGATCAGCGGTTCCGTGTCCCGGCGCTGCAACTCCTCCAGCAGCCGCACATGTCCGAGGGCGGGGTCGAAGACATCACCGCTACCGGGTTCGGAATGCAGCACCCACACCACCAGGTCCCCGGCCTGGCGGGCGAGCCGGACCAGCCGGTCCACCTGGTCGGCGATCTTCGGGTTGGAGATGGTCTGCCACAGCGGGCGGGCGCGGAAGGATTCCTGGACATCGATGACGATCAGTGCTCGGGTCATGCCCCAAGCCTGACCGGCGAGGCGGAAGCGGCGACAGGCCTCATCGGGTCCAAGGGCGGACCGATCCGGTCACAGCGGGAGGCGTGCCCCCCGCCGCGTGTTCGGCACCGTGCCCTCTTGCCATAGCTGTCGCGGCATCTCCCGGTGGCAGACTCAGCGGCATGACGTACTTCTGGGTGAGCGACCAGGGCGACAAGTACCACGGCTGGGAAGGATGCTGGGCCCTTCGAGCCGGGCAGACCTCCGCCGATGCGCAGGAGGGGTACGAGCGGCGCAAAGTGACGCGGTACGACAGCGAAGACGCCGCCCGGGCTGCTGCCTTGGCGCACGCCCGGTGCGAGGCTCGTGGATGTTTCGCCCGGGGGCGCGGTGCCGGACTTGCCCGGCTGTCGGAGGAGGTCCTCAAAGATCGGGATGATCCGAACTGGCTGGCGCGACATGACGTGCCAGCCGAGGACTGAGATCTCGACGCTGTTTGGAACCGTGGCTTCGAAAAACGAGCATCCGGACCATGTGAACACACCCGGCCGCACAGCCGCCGAGGCAGCCTGTAGGCCTACGGTACGGATGCGCTGTCGGCGGCGCGGTCACGGTCTTTCCCGGCCTCTGGCTCAGCTCGGGCTCCTGGGCCAGTTGGCCGGCGGACACACCTGGCGCGCTCTGCGACGCCGACTGCCCTGGCAGGCGAAGGCGCGCTCCGCCACCCACCGCGCGTCGCGCAGCCCGGAGCCATGGGCGATACCGCGTCGTACAGGTGCCGGAGCTTGCGGCCATTAGGCGGTGCTGGGAGCCGGCGTGAGCGCGGTCGAGGGGCGAAGGGCCGACGTGGTCCCCTTTGAGAGCCCGGATGTGCGAGTACGCCAGAGGTCTCCGGCTGAGCGCGACGAGGGGCTTCTGCCCGCATCCGCTCGCTCAACGCCTCCACCGGCGCGGTGTCGGCCATGTCAGCAGAGATCATCACGTTCGCCACCCACGTCACAGCCATCGTGCTACTGGAGCGGCCGGCGGTCCCGCCAACATTTTCCGAGCAGAAGGCTTCACGAGAGCGGACACCGTGTCTGTTTCTTCGCCGCCTTCGGATCTCATTCCGAAATGATCAGTTACTCGCCGGAACGGGGACGGAGCGACAAAAGACACCTCGATCGATCTTCGACACAGCCCGAGCGTTCCCGCTGATCACGCCGTCGCGCCGGTAAATTCCAAGATCCCCGACGGAGTCGAACTGGACAGTGGCCGTAAAGAGTTGCGTCCCCTTGGCGGGGATTCCCGTGTACTGCATCCTGGGAGAACAGACCAGTGTATGGCGCGAGTCGGGGGGCTTGGCATGCAGCGGGACACGTTCGGCGGTCAAGAACTTACGCGCAAGATTGGCCGGAGTTTCGTGCTTTTCAAGATTCCGATGGGACTGGTGGTCCTGCTGTTCTTGATGCTGCTGTGGGAGACCGTCCGGGTGAATCTTGAACCCAGCGTCAGGAATTCAGGCATCTGGCACCTGACTATTTTGGATCGTCCTTCAGCAGCCAATTTGCTTGCCGTCGCGATGGGACTGACTTTCGCTCGTGCGCAGTACGCACGCGCGGTCCGCCCGTTGATCGGATGGACCGCACAGGCTCAGGGCAACGAGTTCGGGATGAACGGGCGCCATATCTGGCACGTGGAGATGCGGAACGGAGGAACGCACAGCGCGGCTGTAGACGAGGTCAGCTATCGGCTTCGCCACAGGCAGGGATGGGGTGGTGAGTGGGTCGGGCACCAATCAATGGTTGAGGGGCTTGAGCGGTTGAATCTGGAGATCGGCAAGGACTTCGATCTCAATACCATCGGACAGGGTGCCGTCCTGGGTACCGTCTACATTGGACGATTTTCTGAGCAAGCCACCAAGCTGCTGGAGGAGTTTGAGATCCGTGTGCGGGTGACCGACGCTGTGGGTGATCGCCACGAAAGGACACTGCACTGCCTGAGAGGAGCAGAGACGGAACTTCGCAGCGCTTCGGCGCGCAGTTAGCACTCCAGCCGGACTTCTGTGTTTCTCCTGGTCAACGGCCTGGCGGTGGGGAGTGCAGCGGGGGTTGGGCATGCGTGGGACGGCCTTGGGCAGGCCGCTTCGCCAACGGGTGCCCGCGCCGCATGCAATGGCAGCGTCGGGCACGGGCCTGGTGGCGGCGTCGCTATCGCGACCAGATCACCGCGTGGTCGTGGCGTTCAGGAGGGCGGCGGGGGTGAGCTGCCGGCAGACGACGGATTTCGGCTGGTGTGAGGTCCACGAGCTCGGGTGTGTCGGCCGTTCTTCATGCTCCGGAAGTACTCCTCGCTCAGCCAGCGGCAGCCGGCAACGCGGACCAGATCGGCAACAGTGGCTTCCAGCGGGGCGCAGGCGGGGTATCAGGCGATCGCGTCGCGCTTGCTGATGCTGCGGCGGCCCGGCATCCACCGCTGCCGGGTCGGCTCATCGCCGCAGGGTTCCTGCACGGTGGGCAGGCGAGCGGCCACCCAATCGTAAAACTGTTCGCCCTTTGCGCCGAGCCCTGCGGACAGACGCTGCCATGCCTCGATCAACACACCACTCGCCTGGCCGAGTTGTCCGGCCACGTATGCCTGGAGGCCGTCGCGCAGGCCGTCGGTGTCCCAGCGGTGGGAGAGCAGGCTCTGCGGGCCGTGTGGGGTGGTCGGCGTAATCGGCGAGCGGCGGCTTCCTGCGCGGCCGACCGGGCCGGGCAGGAAGCCGGACGTAGTCCCGCATCCGGCGCCGGGCCTCCACGCGCCGCAACGCGGGAGAAGCGCGCTCCGGTCTGCGGGAAGAGTTCTTCGAGTTCCAGATCCCAGGCGTTCGTCGGTACACCGTGGATCACGACAGCGGACTGCTCACCGCACCGTCATTGCATGCGGCGCGGGCACCCGTTGGTGGGACGCCTGCTCAAGACCGTCCCGCACATGCCCAACCCCCGCTACGCTTCCCCCGTCAGGCGGTTGACCAGGAGAAATACAGAGGTCCGGCTGGAGTATCAGGTTACCGACGACCCGGATATGGACATGATAACTATGTTCGGAGGTCACCATGCTCTCATTGGGCGGAACCGGTCGGCCGCGAGTCCTTACGATGAGCCATCACTGACTACGTCGTCGCTCCTCTTGCCGGTGGGGCGGCAGGGATGGAGAGCTGTGCTCACTGGCTCTGTCATGGAAGAAGAGCTCACCGAGTCCGAAATCACCGAACAGCTGGCTGAACTGGGAATCGAGCCTGGTGGCACCGTGTTGATGCATGCTTCGATGAGGTCTGTCGGGAAGGTCAAAGGTGGTCCGGTCTCTGTTCTGAACGCACTCAGGCACCTGCTGGGTCCGGACGGCACGCTCGTGGTTCCGACTTTCACTTCAGACAACTCGGACACCTCATCAGCTCACCAGGAAAAGATTCGAGGCCTGAGCGACGAGGCTCGCGTCAAATTTTGCGAAAATATGCCACCTTTTGATCCGGCAACTACCCCCTCCACCGGCATGGGTGTGCTGGCCGAGACGGTCCGATGCCACACGAACTCCACCCGCAGCGCCCATCCGCAGACATCATTTGCTGCGCTGGGCGCCCAGGCTGCAAAGATCACCCAAGGTCACCGCCTCGACTGTCACCTAGGTAAGCACTCTCCCCTTGCGCGGTTGTACGACATGCGGGCGCATGTGCTTCTGCTCGGCGTCGGTTTCGATCGCTGTACGGCATTCCATCTCGGCGAGTATCGCGTTATTGATCCGCCCCGTCGAAAATACAGGTGTGTCATCCGAAAAGACGGACTGCGGCAATGGTGGGAATACGAGGACGTAGCCTTGGACGACAGTGACTTCGGCCGTCTCGGAGAAGACTTTGAACGAGTGTCAGCGAGTGGGGCTGTGCGAAAAGGCCGGGTCGGATCAGCGTCGTGCAGACTGCTGAGCTTCGTTGACGCTGTTGACTACGCTCAAAGTTGGCTCTTGGAGCATCGCGCGACGGGATATGGTCGCAGTCCACAGTGCTGACATGCGTCAGGGCCTGGCGACCGGACGCGCCGTGGTCTGTTGCGCGGTCCGCCGCACCGGCGAACCGTGCGAGTGCCTTCTCGGCTTCCTGGACCGTCTACTTCTGGTGGCTTCGGGAGCCGATTCCCAAGCTACGCCCGTAGTGTTCGCTTTCCTGTACGAGGTCGCCGGCCTGCTCAGCGCAGATGGCGACGTGAAACAGGCTCCAGCCCGCCAGAGAGTGGTGGTGACAGGCGAGCCCGTTCCGTACAGCAGCTTCGTGGTGCTCCCGCTCCTGACGGGCGTTCCCCTCGTCGTGCGCCAGCTCCGCCATCTGGTGGTGCGTCCAGCCTGCGGGGCCGTGTGACACCGATGGACGTCGGCCACCGCCAGGGATCGTTTGAAGAAGTCCTTGGCTGCCGGCACGTCGCGGTGTTCACGCCGGTCCACGCCGAAGTTGTACGGGACCAGGCCTTCAGGAGCGCGTCGCCTGTCTCGTCGGCGATGCGATCGGCCCGGGTGAAGAACTTCATGGACGGGGGCGGCGAGTGGCCGGCTCGGCCGGGACCGTACTGTTCGCTCGTTGATCGGTCACGCTGGTCAAGGCGTGGCCCCCGCAGCCTGCGCCGACGGGGCTGTACGCCGACTCCGTCCAGACTAGGCTCATGGAGGTCGAATCGACCGTGTGGACCGAAGTCGTTGCGGCCCTGCCTGGCACGGCCGTCTTCCAACCCCCTGCGGCGGAGTCGTCGCTGATCCGCTGCACCGCGCTCCTCGGCCATCCACTGCCTGCGGACCTCGCCGCTCTTCTCCGCGAGAGCAGCGGCATCGAGGGAGAATACGGAGACGGACTCATCTGGTCGGCCGAGCGCATCGTCTCCGAGAATCAGAGGCTTCGCGAGGACGCCGAGCTCGCCCTCCTCTACATGCCGTTCGATCCGCTGCTCTTCTTCGCGGACGCGGGTAACGGAGACCTGTTCGCGTTCTTGTCCAGGATCGACCGGCCTGACGTCTTCGCCTGGAACCACGAGGACGACAGCCGCATCTGGGTAGCACCGAGCCTGGCCAAGTACCTTGAATGGTGGCTGACAGGGCAGATCAAGCTGTAACGCCACGCCTCACGACCCAGTCGCCCACGATGAGATGATCTTGGCGTGGCTGGTGTGAGCACGGCGTCGGAACCGTCCTCGATAGCCCTGCTCACCGGGTTGAGCCCGCGCGACTTCCGCAGACTGCCTCCGCCTGAGACCGGGGCGTCGAGGACGGGCTGCGTGCCGCGGACGACGTTGCCCTACCCGCGCAGACTCAGCCCGGATCCACCGGCTTGACGCTTGTGGATAGCTTCTCCGGAAGCGAGGAAGTGCCTTATGACCTGTGATAGTGGGAGTTCTTCACGCTTCCAGCACGCACGATCAGCAAGGCACTTCCGAGATGCAATCTTCCCATGCCGCGGCGAGGGTCTCCGCACGGTTTGATGATGCGAACCTGGTCGGGTACGCAGGGCTGGCCCCCGGTGGTGCGGCTGACCGAGCGGTGCGGACTGCCCGCACTCGTCGACGAGCACGTCCGGCTGCCGGCCTCGAAGGACGGCACCGGGGCCTTCCCCGCAGCGAAGCTGATGACGCTGGTCGGCGGCATGGTCGCCGGAGCAGACAGCATCGATGACATGGACCGGCTGCGGCACGGTGGGCTACAGCGGCTGTTCAGCGGGGTGCGGGCGCCGTCCACACTGGGATCCTTCCTGCGCTCCTTCAGCCACGGACACGTGAAGCAACTGCACGCGGTGGCCCGCCGGTTCCTGCCCGAACTGGCCGCGCACACCCCGCTGCTGCCCGGCGCCGACCAGGTGGCCTACGTAGACATCGACGACACCATCCGCCGCACCTATGGCTACGCCAAGCAGGGAGCCGGCTACGGATACAGCAAGGTCAAGGGCTTGAACGCGCTGATCGGGATCGTCTCCACCCCGCTGGCCGCTCCGGTGATTGCCGCCACCCGCCTGCGCAAAGGACCGTCCAACTCCGCCCAAGCGGCGGCCGCGTTCGTCGCCGAATCGATCCGCACCGCGAGAGCGTGCGGCGCGAACGGCCTGTTGGTCGTGCGGGCTGACTCCGCGTTCTACGGCGCCGATGTCGTGAACACCTGCCGGGCCCTGGGCGCCCGGTTCTCCGTCACGGTGCGGACGAACGCCTCGGTCAAGGCCGCGATCGCGGGCATCGACGAAGCCGCGTGGAAGGCGATCAAGTACCCCAGGGCGGTGTGGGACGAGGAAGCGCAATGCTGGACCTCTGACGCCGAGATAGCGGAGACCACCTACACCGCCTTCACCTCCAAGCCGAAGAAACAGCAGGTCACCGCCCGTCTGATCGTGCGCCGCGTCAAACGGTTCAACTCCCGGGCGGTGCCCGAGGGGCAGGGCACGCTCTTCGACACGTGGCGCTACCACGCCGCGTTCACCGACTCTCCGCTCTCCCTCTCCGATGCCGAACGTGATCACAGGCGGCACGCTGTCGTGGAGCAGGTGATCGCGGACTTGAAGAACGGCCCGTTCGCCCACGCCCCCTCGGGACACTTCCAGGCGAACGACGCATGGCTCGCGCTGGCCGCGCTCGCGCACAATCTGACCCGCGCCGCAGGCGCCCTGGCCTCCGCGTTCCACGCCAAGGCCACCACCGCCACGATCCGTGGCCACCTGATCAACGTGCCTGCCCGCCTGGCCAGTTCGGCCCGGCGCCTCACCTTCCACCTGCCCGAACACTGGCCCTGGGCCGACGACTTCACCCGGCTCTTCGATCTGGTGCACGCGCCACCACCCACTGCCTGAGAAGCCCTGACCACCCCACCCGCAAGGGCCCGAGAGCGCCGAACACGTGGAGGAGTGTCGACGGTCATGCAATTCGGCTCTGTCGCTGATCTTGTGATGCCGGTGGATGCTCAAGTCCGGACTGGTGCCAGGATGGGCTTGTGCCGGACGCCGTAATGAGGGGGCGACATGGGCGGGCTGCCACGGTGGCTTGAGCTGTGGTTCGCAGAGAACGAGGCCGGGTGTCGAGCGCGTGGAACCAAAATGGTGCTGTGGCTTAGGCCTGCCGATGGGCCCCCTGACCGTCGAGGCCGTAAGCCGACTGCTGACGTGAGGTTGACCGCCGAAGCGGGCAGCCGGTGGGGCAACGCCGCCGTGTGTGCCGAGGGCTGGGGCCGTCTCATGGGGATTGATGACTTGACCGAAGCAGTTTGGCAGGCAGAGGTTCACCCGGAGTCACAGGGCGAATTTGATGTGATCATCGGGCACCTGCTGGCTTGGGTCGAATCGACAGCTGAGGTACCGAGCTGGGCCAAAAGCTGAAGAGATAGGGCCGTTGGGAACACTCTTTGTTCTCAAAGGATCAGCATGTGTCGACGGTCAGGTAATTCGGCTCTGGCGCTGATCTGGGTCAGGGCGTGAGGAGTACGCGCTTACGGAGGAAGTCGAGGTTGGCTCGTCCAAATCCTTGCCTCTTGAGCAGCTTCGTCCTTGTGCAACCGAAGATGATCGTTTACGCCTGGGGCGCGGTCTTCTGCTTGAGGCGTTCATAAGGAGTCTGGCCACCGAGGCCCCCGTGCGGGCGATGGTAGTTGTAGCAGTCCTCCCACTCGCGCAGCTTTGTCATTGAAGACCTCGGCGTCGTCGATGATGACGCCCTCCAGGAGCCGGTAGAACTCCTCGCCGTCGATTCGGTGAGAGCGTTCGACCTTCCCGTTCAGCCGCGGTGTGCGGGGCTTGATGTAGGCGTGGCCGATGCCTTTGTCGAGCACGTGGAAGTGGAAGGCGGACTGGAACTCGGCTCCGTTGTCCGTCTGGATCACCTCCACCTGGAACGGCAGCCTCTGCAGGACGTAGTCGACGAACTGGATGGCAGTGGCCTGGTTGAGCGTCGGATAGATCTTCAGGACGCGCAGCCGGGTGCAGTCGTCGATCGCCGTGAACTGGTAGTACTTGTTGCGGCCGCCGCGCCGACCTTGAGGCATGGAGGCGAGCGGTTCGATGAACTTAACGTCGATCTGCACGCGGTGGCCGGGCAGCTGCTTCTCGTAGCGCTTCCACCGGCGGTCGTGGCGCCTGTAGCGCTGGGAGGCCGGCAGGCGACCCATGTCCAGCCGGTTGAGGATCCGCCACACGCCCGACTTGCTGATCGTGACGTCGTGATACCGCTTGAGGTACATCGCGATCTTCTCGGGCCCGAAGTGGTAGTTCTGCCGGAGATAGATGATTTTACCGACGACCTCAACGTGCGTGGCGTTCGGGCTGTGCTTGGGCGCCTTCGAGCGAGTGCGCAGCCCTTCGATGCCCTCGGCCTGGTAGCGGCGGTACCAGATGTAGTACGCCTGCCGGCTGATGCCGAAGTACCGGCAACTCATGGCGACGTTACCGGTGACCTCTTCGACATGGCGTATGACGGCCAGGCGTCGCTTGGCCTCGCGATCGAGCGGGGGTGTCTTCGACATGTGGATCTCCTAGTGATGAGAGACCCAGGTGTCAACGATGATCGGCAGTTTTAGACGACAGAGGAGCTGGGCAGCCAGCGCCAAATGAGGTTGGGCAGTGGCCGCGGAAAAGGGGAAGAGTCCGGTTCTCGCCACATGGTCGTTCCCGCCTGGACCAACGGGTCACCGCGTCGAAACCCCGTCGAAACGGCAGGGCTGCCGGACCCTACGATGACGCCCATGAACCCCAGGGCTTCGGCATAGTCGCAGGATGTCCGGTTCGTGATCGTGCGACGGCGCCGAAGCCCTGCCGCGTGCGGGCTTGGGCCGGCTGCCATTGATGAGTCGTATCGGGACCGGTACAAGTGACGAGTGACAGAACCTCTTGCTCCTCGCCCGGATGGCCGCGTCGCGCCGAAGCCGGGACGTTGGACCCGGCAGTCAGCGGGTGCGACGTTCGCCGCCGTCGCAGCATTCCTCATCACTCGCGACGTCACGTTCGGGTTCTTCAGGCAGACGCTGCCCGCCTGGGCGTACACCGCTACGGTCCTCGCGGGACTTGCTGTGTCGGCTTTCGCCTACGGCCTTGCCGGGTTGTGGCTCAGGCGATTGCCCTAGCAGGGCGGCTCACGGCAGGCTTCAGCGTTGCCGCACGGACGTCCGGTTCGTGACGATCCGCCGACTGGGCAGTCATCCGGGAGTTGACAGGCAAGGGCTCCCAAGATCATGGAGTTCTCTACGCCCCGTGATCCAAGTGGAAGACCGTGCCTGCCAACGCATCCTCTCTGATCCCGCCTGCCCTTGACCAACTGCGCGAGAATCCGCAGGTTGGACCCGAGGAAGTCCCGGGCCTGCTGGAGCGGCTGGCCGGGGTGCCGGACCCGCGTGACCCACGCGGGGTGCGCCAACGTCTGGCCGTCGTGCTCGCTCTCACCGCGTGCGCGGTGCTGGCCGGAGCGACCTCGCTGCTGGCGGTCGGCGAGTGGATCGCCGATGCCCCGGCGCACGTGCTGGAACAGGTCGGTGCTCATCCCGATCCGCTTCTGCCCAGGCGGGTCCTGCCCGCTGAGACCACGGTCCGCCGGCTGCTGGCCCGCGTCGACGGCGACGCGCTGGACCGAGCCGTCGGACGCTGGCTCGCCGACCGCCGCCCGAAAACTCCCGGGCTGCGCGGCCTCGCAGTGGACGGCAAGAGCCTGCGCGGCGCGACCAAGGCGAAGGGCCGCAAGATCCACCTGCTCGCCGCACTGGAGCACGCCACCGGCCTGGTCCTGGCTCAGCTGGATGTCGGCGAGAAGACCAACGAGATCACGTGCTTCCAGCCGCTGGACACCGTCCCTGGCCTGACCGGGGTCGTGGTCACCAGCGACGCGATGCACACCCAGCGCGAGCATGCCGACTACCTCCTCGGCCGGGGCGCCCACTACATCGTGATCGTCAAGGGCAACCAGAAGAAGCTGCGCCGACAGCTCAAGTCCCTTCCCTGGAAGGACATCCCACTGCAGGGACGCACCCGGGGCATCGGCCACGGCCGCTCCGAGATCCGCCGGATCAAGGCCGCCACCGTGAACAGCCTCCTCTTTCCCGGAGCCCGCCAAGCCGTCCAGATCAAGCGCCGGCGCACCGACCGCAAGACCGGCAAGACCACCGTCAAGACGGTCTACGCCGTCACCAGCCTGACCGCCGAGCAGGCCACCGCGGCCCAGCTCGCCGAACTCGTCCGCAGCCACTGGAAGACCGAGGCCCTGCACCATGTCCGCGACACCACCTTCGCCGAGGACGCCTCCCAGCTGCGGACCGGCAACGCGCCCCGCACGATGGCCACCTGGCGCAACCTCGCCATCGGAGCCCTCCGCATGGCCGGAGATAAGAACATCGCGGCCAGCCTCCGCCGCAACGCCCGCAACCCTCGCCGCCCCCTCGCGCTCCTCGGCCTCGGATGATCACGAACCGGACGCCATGCGACTACGCCGAAGCCCTGCCATGGACCCGCTCTGGTTTGAGTTCGACGAACACGACAAAGTCCCGGAGAACTGTGACCCGTTCCAGCGCGAGTTCCTGCGCCTGGTCCGGGAGGGCGCCCAGGATTGGCCCTGCCCGCCCAGCGACACTTTCGTGCTGTTCTTCCCCCGCGACGAACCCGATGAGGATGGCAACACCACGGAGCACGATGAGATGCGCCTAGTGGTGGACCTCAGCCATCAGCGATCACACTTTCTCGCGCTCGGTGCCTCCCTGGAGGCGGACACCGTGCGGTGCACTGAACTACACATCTGCAACTTCGCGTTCACGCAGGAGCGCCCGGACATCGTGCCGCGTGAGCGTACCGGACCGGTTGAGGACCTGGCGGCCTTCACCATCGACTGGCTCGGCGAGATCCTGCGCCGACCGGCGCTGCGGTACGACGGCCGCCGCAACTGACCCGTGCTGCTCGCTCTCGCGCTCGACCCGACGCCGGGCATCTCCGCCTTCGGCCCGTGAGGGCAGCCCTCTCGCGCGGGCGACTACGGCTGAGCGCTTTCGCCCCAATGCCCAGCTCGCCGGCTGAAGCGCTCCGTCGCACTCGCCGACCGCCAGGACAACCCCGGAACGCTCACTCCGGAATCAAGCCGGTGGATCCGGGCTCAGGTGATCGGCGCGCTGGACGAGGTGGTCGGTGAGACGGACGTGGTGACCGACGCGGCTGGCTCGCTCTCCGTCGACCTGCCGCAGACTGTGGCGGGCCCGGCTCCCCGCGCCAGTACCACCGGGAGCACGGACACCGCCGCGCACGACCATCCCTCGCCGGAGTTCCGCGAGCACCTGGCACTGGTGCGGCGCATCACCACGGGTACCTTCGGCGGCCGGCTCGACGACAGGGAGCATGTCGTCGCCGCGTGCACCGCGCGCAACCGGAGAGCGCGGGAGAAGGCACCGGCCGACCGGCTACTCGGCTACGAGGCCGCGCAGGGCTGGCAGCCATTGTGCGCGTTCCTCGGCGTGGACGTCCCCGACGGCGTCGCGTCGGCGAACCCCGCGACCTCCGGCCTCCCGTGATCGCCGAGCGTCGGCAAAGAGGCGCTGGGGGTGTGACCGGCTCGGCATGCCCGCGCCTGCGGCTCTAGGCTTCGCAGCGTGACGGATTCACCTCGCGCCGCCGGAACGCAGACGCTCGCTCGTGGTCTGCGCGTTCTGCAACTCGTCAGCATGGCCGGCGACGGCCTCAGCATCCAGGAAGTCGCCGCCCGGCTGGATGTCCACCGGTCCATCGCCTCGCGCCTGCTGTCCACGCTCGCGGAGTTCCACCTCGTCACCCGCGGCGGCGACGGCCGCTATCGCACCGGTGCCGGGCTCGCCGCCCTCGCCACGGGAATCCAGGCCACGCTGCGGTCGGCCGCGGAACCTGTCATGCACGACCTGGCGGCCGAACTCGGCGCCACGGTCTCGCTGCTGGTGATCGAGGGCAGCCAGGCGGTCGCGCTGTCCGTGGTCGAGCCGCCCGGTGCGTCGTACGTGTTCAGCTTCAAGACCGGCAGTCGCCATCCCCTCGGCCGGGGCTCCGCCGGTGTCGCGCTGCTGGCCGCCCAGTCGGCCTCGCCCGGGGAGGCCGCGAACGTCACCGAGGCGCGTGAACGGGGCTTCGCGTCGACCTTCGGCGAGGTCGAACCCGGGGCGTACGGGGTGGCGGCCCCGATCTCGGTCGAGGGCCTTCCACCCGCCTGCCTGAATCTCATCACGTACCGCCCCGAGACCGCCGAGGGTGCCGGCCCGGCGCTCGTGGCGGCGGCCGCACGGGTGCGCGCCGACATCCTCGGCTGAGGCCCGTCCGGCTCGCGACGGCTCCGGCCGGCCTCGGTCGACTGTTGACATTCTCCTGACCTGAGCGTTCCATGAAGTTCGCTGTGCAATTATCAAGCACTAGCGTGCATATAGTGCACGAGAAGGTCTGTAGGTCATGTCACTGAGCAAAGAAGCCGCATCCCGCGACATCGCCCTCCCGTCCGGCCTCCGGATGCGCTACTACGAGGCCGGCCTACCCGGCGCCACGCCGGTCGTGCTCCTGCACGGCTCGGGCCCCGGCGCCACGGGCTGGTCGAACTTCGCGGGCAACATCGACGCGATCGCCGGCGCCGGCTTCCACGTTCTCGCCCCGGACATGCCCGGCTGGGGCGACTCCGACGCTCAGGCGACCAAGGACATGGACCACGACGCGACCCTCGTGGAGTTCCTGGACGCGCTCGGGCTCCCCACGGCGGCCCTGGTCGGCAACTCGATGGGTGCGCACACCGCCATCCGATTCGCCACTCTGCACCCCGCGCGCATCACCCATCTCGTGACGATGGGGGCGTCGCTCGGGCGCGGTCCCGCTTCCCTCTTCGGAGCGGGCGACGGCCCGAGCGAGGGACTGAAGGTCCTCGTCAAGGCGTACAAGGACGCGAGTCCCGAGAACATGAAGGCGCTCGTGGAGATCATGACCTTCGACAAGGACCGGTTCGCGACACCGGAGTTGACCCGGGCCCGTTCCGAGGCCGCGCTCGCCCGCCCCGACCATCTGCGCAACTACGTCGAGGGCCTCGCCCACGGGGCCCCGATCCCGGTCAGGGTGGACCGCGACGCCATCCCGGGCATCCAGACGCCGACCCTGCTGATCCACGGCAAGGACGACCGGGTCCTGCACTACGAGACCAGTCTCTGGCTGCTGGCCAACATTCCCAACTCCCGGCTGGTCCTGCTCAACCGCTGCGGTCACTGGGCGATGATCGAGCACGCCGAGGAGTTCAACCGGCTTGTCGTCGACTTCCTGACGCACAACTGATCCGGGCACCGCCATGAACACTTACGACACCGACGTCGTCGTCATCGGAGCGGGGCCGGTCGGCCTCACGCTCGCGAACCTGCTCGGGGCACGCGGCCAGGCGGCCACCGTGCTGGAGGCCCGCCACGAACTCATCGACTACCCGCGGGGCGTGGGGCTCGACGACGAGTCGATCCGCACACTGGTCACGGCAGGACTGTGGGAGAAGGTACGGCCCTTCACCGTCCCCCACCACGTGGTGCGCCTCGTGAACGGCCGGGGACAAGTGCTGGCCACCAATGACCCGCAGACGCAGGAATTCGGCCACCCCCGAAAGCACGGCTTCATCCAGCCGCTCGTCGACAGGGAACTCGCCACCGGACTCTCCCGCTTCCCGAAGACCGCGCTCCACTACGGGCACCGGGTCGTCGACATCAAGGACCACGGTGACCGTGTCGTGGTCGGCGCCGAACAGCTGGACCCGGACGGCGGTGCCAGTAGGACGGTCTCCTTCGCCGCCCGTTATGTCGTCGGATGCGAGGGCGGCGGTTCCTTCACCCGCAAGTGGATGGGCGTGGGGTTCGAAGGCAGATCGCCCTCCACCCGCTGGGTGGTCATCGACGTCGAGAACGACCCCGTCGGCACCCCGTCCGTCTACCTCGGCGCCGACCCGCGCCGGCCGTACGTGTCGATCGGCCTTCCCCAGGGCGTTCGGCGCTGGGAGTTCATGCTCCGCGACGACGAGCCCACCGAGCTGGTCGACGACCCCGCCTTCATGCATTCCCTGCTCGCCCGGCATGTGCCCGACCCGGCCGCGCTGAACATCATCAACCAGCGGACCTTCACCCATCACGGCCGGGTGGCCACCGACTTCCGCAAGGGCCGCGTCTTCATCGCGGGAGACGCCGCCCACCTGATGCCGGTCTGGCTCGGCCAGGGCTGGAACTCCGGCATCCGTGACGCCACCAACCTGGCCTGGAAGCTCACCGCCGTCCTGCGGGGCGAAGCCGACGAGTCCCTCCTCGACACCTACACCGCGGAGCGCCGCAAGCATGCCTCCGACATGATCGACGTGAACATGGCGGCCGGTACCGTGATGAAGATGGGCCACGTCGGAGGCCGGCTCCGGGACGTGTCCGCCGCCGCGCTCAACCTCGTACCGAAGTGGAAGTCGTACTTCACCGAACTGCGCTTCAAGCCCATGCCGCGCTACGCCACGGGCGTCGTGGTCGATCAGGTGACGCTGACACCCGGCAGAGCGGACGCCGGATTCAAACGTGGCCGGCTGGCCCCCTTCACCGACTCCGCGGGCGGCACCTCGCCGGTCGGGCTGCAGTTCATCCAGCCGCGGGTCTCCACCGCGGACGCCGCGGACACCCTGCTCGACGAGGTCATCGGCGACTGGTGGACGCTCGCGACCTGGGGCACCGACCCGACGGCGCACCTCTCCGCGGCCGACCTCGACCTGGTCCGCCGCCATCGCATCAAGCTCGTCTCCTTCATGCCCGAGCCGCAGCGTGCCTGGGCGGAGAAACGCCACGCCGATTCCCCGGCGCCGGTCACCGTGGTCGGAGACCTCACCGGGGCCCTCAAGGATTGGTTCGACCTTCGCGCCTGTGGCCTGGTCGTCCTGCGCCCCGACCGCTTCGTGGCGGCCGCGTCCCTCGCCGCCCAGGCCCCACGAGCCCTTGCCGCAGTCGCCACCGCGGCATCTCTCACCCGGGAAGGAGACCGAGGATGAGTCTCGCCCTCGTCACCATGTCGCACAGCCCGCTGCTCGAGTTCGCCGATCCGCCCGCAGAGGTGGCCGACGCCGTCGAGGGCGCGTTCGACCAGGCGCGGGCATTCGTACGGGACTACGAACCGACCCTCGTGGTGTCGTTCGCCCCCGACCACTACAACGGGTTCTTCCACGATCTGATGCCACCGTTCTGCGTCGGCTGTGCGGCGGTCGGAGTCGGGGACTACGGCACCGCCGAAGGCCCCCTCGACGTGCCGGGCGAACGGGCGGAGGACCTGGCTCAGTGGCTGGCCGATCACGACCTGGACGTCGCCGTCTCGCGCCGCATGGAGGTGGACCACGGGGCGGTCCAGCCGCTGGAGATCCTCTTCGGAGGCATCGACGCCGTTCCCACCATTCCCGTCTTCGTCAACGGTGTCGCGCAGCCGTTCGTGCCCATGCGCCGCGTCCGCCGGCTCGGTGAGGCGATCGGCGCGTTCCTGGCGGGTCTGTCCGACGAACGGGTCCTCGTCGTCGGCTCCGGCGGCCTCTCCCACGATCCGCCGGTGCCCCAGTGGGCCACCGCCGACGACACCGCCCGCGCCATGCTCCTCAACGGCAGGCACCCCACGGCCGCGGCCCGCGATCTGCGCCAGCAGCGCGTCATCGACACCGCGAAGGCGTTCGCGGCGGGCACCGCCACGATCCAGGACCTCAACCCCGCGTGGGACCGGGCGCTGATGGCCGTCCTCGCCTCCGGCGACTTGTCCCCGATCGACGCCATGAACCCCGCGCGTATGGCCGAAGAGGCCGGCAACTCCTCCCACGAGGTACGTACCTGGGTCGCCGCCTTCGCGGCTCTCGGTGCCGCGGGCCCCTACGAGGTGACGTACTCCTTCTACCGTCCGATCAAGGAGTACATCGCCGGATTCGGCGTGATGACGGCGCGCTCGTCACCGTGACCGGATCGCACCGGGCAGACCGCGGCGCCGGGCCCGCGGGGCGGGTCGCGCCGTGACACCGTCAGCGAAGTGCCCGGGTCAGACCCAGCGCCGCAGTGCGCACCGCGGTGCCGAGCTGGGCCGGATACCAGCGAGTCACCGGCACGGCCACCGAGACGGCGGCGACCACCGTGCCGTCCGCGGCGAAGACGGGGGACGCCACGCAGTTCACGCCGACCACCGCTTCCTGCTCCTCGTAGGCCAGGCCCGCCAGCCGGGCCTGGTCCAGCAGTACGCGCAGCCGGACGGGATCGGTCACCGAGTGAGGAGTGAGCCGGGGCAGCGGGCCGGCCAGCAGGTCGTCGGTCTCTTCGCGCGGGGAGAACGCGAGCAGTGCCTTCCCCACACCGGTGCAGCTCAGGGGCAGGGAGCCACCCACCCTGGAGGGCAGGGGGAGCTTTTCGTGGCCGTGGATGCGTTCCAGGTAGACGACGGACCGGTCTTCGCGGACGCCCAGGTGGACCGTCTCCCGGGTCGCCTCGTACAGGTCCTGCAGGAACGGCAGCGCGACCTCCCGCAGATCCCGGCGGCGCGGCACCAGACCGCCGAGGTCGAAGAGCAGACCGCCGAGCTGGTACTCCTGCCCGACACGCTCCAGCAGCCCCAGGCGCACCAGGTCGGCGGCGAGCCGGTGCACGGTGCTCTTGGCCAGTCCGGTGCCGGCAGCCAGCTCGGACAGACGTCGCCTGCCGCCTTCGGGGCGGAAGCAGTCCAGTAGCCCCACGGCCCTGTCGAGCATGCTGCCCTGCACGAAGTCGTTCCTTGTCACGTCTCCAGCCTGACACGGAAGGGCTGGTCCAGGCCCGCATGTTCCATGTGGCGGAACGTTCCTTGGCCTCCGGCGGCCCGCCGTCTATACCTGCCTCATCGAACCACCCCTCCTTCCCCGACCCCAGCTCCATCCCCCCGGAGGTTGTCCGCCATGAACACCCCCGCGGTCCGCGAGGCCGCCGACCTGCTGGCCGAGGCCGAGCGGTCCGGCAAACCGGTGCCGCCGGTGCGCGACCGGCTTCCCGTCCACGACGTCGACGCGGCGTACGCGGTGCAGCGACTCAACGTGCAGCGGAAGCTGGCCGCCGGCCGCCGGATCGTCGGACGCAAGATCGGGCTGACCTCTCCCGCCGTACAGGCACAACTGGGCGTGGACCAGCCCGACTTCGGCGCCCTGCTGTCGGACATGGCCGTACCGGACAACGGCAGCGTCCCCGCCGGCCGGCTGCTCCAGCCGAAGGTCGAGGCGGAGGTCGCGCTGGTGCTCGGCACCGACCTGGACCTCACGGAGCCCAACATCGCGGACATCATCCGCGCCACCGACTTCGCCCTGCCCGCCCTGGAGATCGTCGACAGCCGGATCGCCGACTGGGACATCACCTTCACCGACACCGTCGCCGACAACGCCTCCAGCGGACTCTTCGTCCTCGGCAACACCCCCGTCCCGCTCACCGCCGTCGATCTGCGGCAGGTGACCATGACGCTGCTGCGCGGCGAGGAGAACGTCTCGTCGGGCACCGGCGCCGACTGCCTGGACGGCCCCCTCAACGCCGCGGTGTGGCTGGCCGCGACGCTGGCCGAGAGGGGGGACGCGCTCAAGGCGGGCGACGTGATCCTCACCGGGGCCCTGGGGCCGATGGTCCCGGCCGCTCCCGGGGACCGGTTCGAGGCCCGCATCTCAGGACTCGGCTCCGTCCGCGTCCGTTTCGCCCCCGAAGGAGCTGCCCAGTGACCACCAAAGTCGCCGTCATCGGCTCCGGCAACATCGGCACCGACCTCATGATCAAGGTGCTGCGGCTGTCGGAGACCCTGCAGATCGTCGCCATGGCCGGTATCGACCCGGCGTCGGACGGCCTGGCGCGCGCCCGGCGCCTCAAGGTCGCCACCACCCACGAGGGGATCGACGGGCTCGTCAGGATGCCCGAGTTCGAGGACGTCGAGATCGTCTTCGACGCGACCTCCGCCGGTGCCCACCGGCGCCATGAGGAGGTCCTCCGCCCGCTGGGCCGCACCCTGATCGACCTCACCCCGGCGGCCGTCGGTCCCTACGTGGTCCCCCCGGTCAACGGCACCGAACACCTCTCCGCGCCCAACGTCAACATGGTCACCTGCGGAGGCCAGGCCACCATTCCGATCGTCGCCGCCGTCAGCTCGGTCACCCCGGTCCACTACGGCGAGATCGTCGCGTCGATCTCCTCCCGCTCGGCGGGCCCCGGCACCCGCGCCAACATCGACGAGTTCACCGAGACCACCTCGGCCGCCATCGAGAAGGTCGGCGGCGTGGCCCGCGGCAAAGCCATCATCGTCCTCAACCCGGCCGAGCCTCCGCTGATCATGCGGGACACGGTCTACTGCCTCGTCTCCGACTGCGACACCGGCAAGGTGCGCGAGGCCGTTCGCACCATGGAACGCACGGTCCGGGAGTACGTGCCGGGCTACCGGCTCAAGCAGGATGTGCAGTTCGACCAGGTGCCGGCCGACGACCCCCAGCGCGGCCTGCTCCCGGAGAGCGAGCGCGACGCCACGGCCTGGAAGGTCTCCGTCTTCCTGGAAGTGGAGGGAGCCGCTCACTACCTGCCCGCCTACGCGGGCAACCTCGACATCATGACCTCCGCCGCGCTGCGCACCGCGGAGCGCATCGCGGCCCACCACAAGCAGGAGGTGCAGGCCAAGTGACCAGCAATCTCTACATCCAGGACGTGACCCTGCGGGACGGCATGCACGCGGTGCGGCACCGCTACTCCGTCGAACAGGCCCGCTCCATCGCCGCCGCACTGGACTCGGCGGGCGTCGCCGCGATCGAGATCGCACACGGCGACGGCCTGTCCGGCTCCTCCCTCACCTACGGCGTCGGCGCCCATACCGACTGGGAATGGATCGAGGCCGTCACCGGCGCCGCGCAGCAGGCGATCCCCACCACGCTGCTGCTGCCCGGCATCGGGACGGTCCACGACCTCAAGCAGGCACACCGGCTCGGCATCCGCTCGGTGCGGATCGCCACCCACTGCACCGAGGCCGACATCTCGGCCCAGCACATCGCCGCCGCGCGGGAGCTGGGGATGGACGTCGCCGGGTTCCTGATGATGTCCCACATGGTCGAACCCGCCGAACTGGCCCGCCAGGCCGCGCTGATGGAGTCCTACGGTGCCACCTGCGTGTACGTCACCGACTCGGGTGGGCGCCTGACCATGGACGACGTCCGCGCACGCTTCCGGGCCTACCGCGACGTCCTCGACCCCGCGACGGAAATGGGCATCCACGCCCATCACAACCTCGCCCTCGGCGTCGCGAACAGCGTGGTGGCCGTGGAGAGCGGCGCGATACGCGTCGACGCGTCCCTCGCCGGGCAGGGTGCGGGCGCCGGAAACTGCCCGCTCGAGGCGTTCATCGCCGTCGCGGACATCCACGGATGGAAGCACGGCTGCGAACTGTTCCCGCTGATGGACGCCGCCGACGACCTGGTCCGTCCCCTGCAGGACCGCGAGGTGCGCGTCGACCGCGAGACTCTCACCCTCGGGTACGCGGGCGTGTACTCCAGCTTCCTGCGCCACGCCGAGATCGCCGCCGAGCGGTACGGACTCGACACCCGCTCGATTCTCGTGGAGGTCGGCCGGCGCAAGATGGTCGGCGGCCAGGAAGACATGATCACGGACATCGCGCTGGATCTCGCACGGCGATCCGCCCCCGTCGCGTGACCGTCTTCCCGGTCCGAAGCGCGTGGCCGCGCTGACGAACGAGCCGGACAGGCAAGCACGTAGGTCCCCGCGAGGTACAGCAGGTATCGATCAACCGTGACGCGGACCTGCTCGACCTTGTGATCCGCGCGGATCGTTCGGCTGAAGCCTCATGAAGCCTCATGAAGCCTCATGAAGCCTCATGAAGCCTTTCGCCGCGTAGGCGAGCGCCCCGCACGGCCACCAGCACTCCTGCGGCCCCGGCCCTCCGGCCGGGGCCGCACGTGCGTCCACGGCCCGGTCCCGGCCGGCCGCGGCTCAGGTGGTGGTGCCCGGCAGCCCCACGACGCTGAACGCGCCCCTGAACGCCGGCGCGAAGGTGATGCGGCACCGATGGTGGGTAGCTCATAGTGGACTGCTTCATGCCATTGATCTCTGTAGAAACGGACGCCTGTGACGACCGCTGCCAGCGAACCCTCCACCGAGCGTGTCCCCGGCCGGGTCTGGACGATCCGCTTGACCGGGCACGCCGACCGGACCGCCACCGTCACCTGCAGCACCGCGGCATGCCGGATGCCGCCCCGCTCCAAGGACGTGGCCGGGCTGAGGGCGTTCGCCGCTCAGCACGCGGCCGCCCATGCGCGGGTGGCCACCGTCCATGCCAACGCATGGTGCCACTGCGGCACTTCGCAGTGCGCCGCCCACCCCGACACGGCTGCTCACTGCGCGGGCGGCGTGGCACTTGTTCTCCAGCACGATCCCTTCGTGGGACGCGTCTGGACGCTCGAAGAGGTCTGCGAGGCGTGTGCCCCGTTGATCCCCAACGCCCGGGTCCTGGCCCGCGTTCCCCGGTCCTCGCGCGCGAACCAGCGGCAAGAGGGGCAGGTGCCGGCGCCCCAGATGTCGGGACCTGCACGGTCGGCTGTCCCCGGTGGCTTCTCCTCACCCACCGCCCAGCCCACCGAGGGCCAGGCCCACCAGCCCCGCCGCCCACGCCGCACTTCACGCCCCGCCCAGCGCCGCGGCCAGGGGCGCTGAGCGAAGGGGCCGGGCACGAAGGCCGGCAGGCATATACCGTCACCCCCCGAGCATGATCTTGTTGTCCGGCACTGGTTCATCAGCCCCTGCCGCGATGAGACATTCGACGGGCGAAGGCCAGGACAGTCTTGCCGTTCATCGGATCATCGACGGTTCGGTGGTAGCCGATCTGGGTGCGGATGTGGTCCCCCCTCGTCGCACGTTCGCGTGTACGCCGACAGGCGGGATCAACGGACAAGCTGGTAGTGGGTTCATCGGCGACCCGGCCGGTGACGTAGGCGCACCACCAGCCGGTCTATGGGGCACCGGGTGGGGGCCTTGTCGCCTTCGCCCGGTTCGAGGCGACCGGCACCGCGGTCAGCGCCCCGGGGCCGCCGGCCGTCACCCTCGCGGTCACCGCACTGCGCGTTCCAACGCAGCCCGATGATCGGTAACCCACTGACAGGCCGTCTGAACCTGCCTCACGGCTCCTGCGTCACGGAGTCGGGCCATGGCGACGTCACCTGCGTCTGCCTGGGCCTCGATGCCCCGCCAGCACCGGTCCTGCCACCACAAGATGGTGGATACGAGGCGTTGCCGGTCCGACAACTCGTAGCTGTCGACGATCAGTCTCATGCGCCGGGCTGCGTTGTCGATGTCGGTGACCGAAGGGCCCAGGTCGAGGTACTGCCAGCAGACGTGAGCGATGTCGTGGATTCGCGCGCCCGGCGCGGCAAGGTCCCAGTCGATGAACGCCGCTGGCCGAAGCCCGCCACTGGACAGCTGATAGACCGTGTTCTTGGGCGACAGGTCGTTGTGACACACGACCTCCTGGTCCCCGGCCAGGGGGGTGCCGGCCGTGAGGTCGTGGAACCCACGCACCAGCCGGGCGACCGTCACCAGACTCTCGTCGGATGACACGGAAGCAGGTTGTCGCGACTCCCATGCGACATGGCCATCGAGGTAGCCGAGGACTTCACGGCCCTCGTCGTCCATACCGAGATACCGCGGAGCACCCCTCCAGCCACTGGCCTCAAGCAACCTCAGGAGATCACCGACGAACTCCGTGCGAGCTGAGGCTGGACGGCGCACGGTGTCCCCGACACGAACGACCGCGTTGACGAAACCTCCGGGCAAGGACGACTCACGCATCCGTTCATCGTGCCTGATCGCCACCGCTGCTGTAACGACTGACGCCCGGGGTCCCGTCCGCGCCCCGGCACGGGAATCATGAGCCGCTGTGGAGGTCGTCGTGGAGGAAGCGGCCGGACTGGTCCACGGCGGCCCGGGCGGCGTTGGTCCGGCTGACGGCATTGAGCATGGCGAAGCCGTGCAGGATGCCCTCGCAGCGGACGGCGGTGACGTCGTTGCACGCGGCGCACAGCTTGGCGGCGAACGCCTCGCCCACGTCGCGCAGCACGTCGGCCTCGTCCGTGATGCCCTGGGTCTTCGGCAGGTCGTTGAGCTGGTTGAGGTCGGCCCGCAGCGGCGAGGCGAGGAGGCTGTCGAGGTCCTTCTTGTCCGGCGGGTAGGCGGCCGAGAACCACTGCATCGCCTTGCGGGACGGTCAAGGGCCGTTGGCGAACCGCTGGCAGGGCGGTGCCGAGTCCGCGCTGCTGACGGGGTGGAACAGCAGATGCCCGCTCCGGGGGAGGCGTCACCCGCCGGAATCGGCGCCGAGGAGGACGAGAGCCGAGCCCGTCCCGGCGGGCAGCCGTTGCACGTCGCACAGGCGGGTGGTGGCCGGCATCCGCCGCGCACGGCCCGGGTACGGCCCCGCACGGGTACCGCCCGTGTGCGCCGTACCGGGCCGGTGGGTCAGAAGACCGCCGGGATGCTCTCCAGCGCCTTGCTCACCTCGGCCGTGAACCCGGCAGAACGGGCGGTGCCGGTAGCCCACCACACGCGTCCGTCAGGCCGGACGAGCGCGGCGGTCACCCCGGACCAGGCCTCGCCGCCGGTCTCGGCGAGCCGACTCGCGTGGACGTCGATGCCGGCGGCCGCGGCCCGGTCGGTCACCTCGTCGTCCACCTGCGCGTCTCCCATGACGAGCAGCACCGCGCGGCCGTGGTGCAGCAGCGGGAACACCCCCTCGCCCTCCGGGTCGTACACCCGGGCGCCGGTCAGCGGGTGTGCGGCGGGGTCGTCGGAGCGGTAGACGATGTCGAGACCGGAGAGCTTGCCCGCCAGCAGGGCGGAGAATCCGGGAGCGTCGGTGATGGCCTCGTTCAGCGTGGCGCGCAGGGCGGTGACCTCGGGGGTCAGGCCGACGATCAGAGCCGTCTGGGCCAGCGTGTGCTCGGCCAGCTCCCGGCCGACCGGGTGGCGTTCGGCGTGATAGGTGTCGAGCAGGGGCTCCGCGGCGCGGCCCTGGACCACCGCGGCCAGCTTCCAGCCGAGGTTCATGGCGTCCTGGAGGCCGACGTTCAGGCCCACACCGCCGGCCGGCCAGTGGATGTGCGCCGCGTCCCCGGCGAGCAGCACTCGGCCCGCGCGGTAGGAGTCCGCCAGCTTCGTGGCGTTGCCGAACCGGGTGAGCCAGGACGGGTCGTGCATGCCGAAGTCGGTGCCCGCGATGCGCACGGAGGCGTCACGCAGCTCCGCCAGCGTCAGTGGCCCGCGGTGCTGGTCGGCCGGGTCGTACCCGGTGACGCGGAACCGGCCGCCGCCCAGCGGGACGACGAGGAGGCGGCCCGCCTCGGAGAGGGCGGCGAAGCCGGGGTTGGCCGGCGGCTCGTCCAGGATCACCTCGCCGAGGAAGCCGTAGGCCGAGGTGTCGGGGCCGGTGAAGCCGATCCCGGCCTCTCTGCGCACGATGCTGTGGGCGCCGTCGGTGCCGACCACGTACGGCGCGCTCACCTCGTACGGGCCCTCGGGGCCGGTCACCCGGACGGTGACGGAGGTGTCGTCCTGGGCCAGCGAGGTCACCTCGTGGCCGCGCCGGACGACGACGCCGAGCCCCGTCGCGTAGCGCTCCAGGACCTCCTCGGTGACCGACTGCGGGTGGGCCAGCAGGAAGGGGAACGGGGTGGGCAGCGCACGGAAGTCGACCCGGGACTCCAGCATGCCGAAGTGCCAGTTGGGCAGGGCCCGGCCGATGGCCAGGAGATCCTTGTGCCGGTTGCGCAGGGCCAGCACCTCCACGGTGCGCGGCTGGATGCCGAGCGCCTTGGAGTGCGGGCTGCGCCGCTCCTCGCGCTCCAGCACCAGGACGGGCACGCCCGCGATGGCGAGTTCGTGGGCGAGCCAGAGGCCGACGGGGCCGGCTCCCACGATGACGACCTGCTCCGGGGTCCCCTGAGGCGGGGGCTGGCGGGTTGCGGACATGGTGTGCATCTCCTCGGGGAGAGGTCGGTCGCGCGAGCTTTAATGACCGCACGGTCATTATGGATGGTATCGCTGAGCACGTGGGTAATCAAACACGTGTGATGTGGTGCGGAGGTGTGGGTTACGGCGTGGCCGTGCCCGTGCACGTGAAACGTGGAAACGTGTATGCGTCCGCGGGGTGAGGTGTGTCCGTGTGTTCCTTGTGGCGTGATCCCGCACGGGCCGCGCGCGGGCGCGGCAGGCCTGCGTGGACGGAAACGAACGACTGCCCGCACAGACGAGGACCCGGGCAGTGACACACATGTGTCATTTCCGACCGCGCCCCACGGTCCCCCGTTCCCATGGTTTCCCCCGCTCGGGCGAAGCCGAACGGGGCAGAGCGGGAGAGGAGAGAGCAGGAGAGGGGCGAGGAGAGAGAGGCGAGTACGCCCACGGACTCGCGAGCCGGCGCGACCCGGAGTGGAAGCTCTGCCTGGGCGACCCACGGCGGCGCGGGCGGCACACCTGCGTGCGCCGCCGGCCGTCACGTCCGGTGGCGTGTCGAGGCCCGCGTACCGGCACCGCGGGTCTTCGGACGTCAGCCGAGCTTGGCAACCAGCGTGCCGAGGCGGGCGAGCCCCTCGCGCAGTTCGTCCGCCGATGCGGCGCACGAGAGCCGGACATGGGTGTCCGCCGTGCCGAACCCGAAGTCCCGGCCCGGGGTCAGGGCGACGTGTGCCTCGTGCAGGGCCCGTTCGCAGAACTCCCAGGAGGTGAGACCGGTACCGCTGACGTCGAAGTACACGTAGAACGCGCCGTCGGGGCGCACGGGCACCGGCAGGCCGATCCGTTCCAGACCCTCGGCGGCGAGGGCGCGGCGCCGGACGAACTCCTCGCGACGTTCCTCGCAGACCGCGAGCGACTCGCGGGTGAAGCAGGCCAGCGCGGCCTGCTGGGCGGGCGCCGACGCGCACAGGAAGTAATTCTGGGCGAGGCGCTCCATCACGGGTACGTACGCCTCGGGGACGACGCACCAGCCGAGCCGCCAGCCGGTCATGCCGAAGTACTTCGAGAAGCTGTTGACGACCACGGCGCCGGGATCGGACGACAGCACGCTCGCCGGCGGGCGGCCGTGCTCGTCGTGGTCGCCCAGATCGAGGTAGATCTCGTCGACCAGGCGCCACGCGCCGCGCTCGCGGGCCGTGGCGCAGATCGCGGCCAGCTCGGCGGCCGGCACGGAAGTACCGGTCGGGTTCGACGGGGTGGCGACCATGACGCCGCGGGTGCGGTCCGTCCAGTGCGACCGCACCGAGGCGGTGTCCAGCTGGAAGCGGCCGGCCGCGGTGGTGGGCACGAGAACGGCCCGGGCGCCGAAGCTCTCCATGATCTGGCGGTTGCACGGGTACGACGGGTCCGCGATGAGGACCTCGTCCCCGGGGTCGACGAGGGCGGCGGCCGCCAGCACCAGGGCGGCCGAGGCGCCGGCGGTCACCACGATCCGGCCGGGATCGACCACCACGCCGTGCGCGTCCCGGTAGAACCGGGCGATCGCCTGCCGCAGCGCGGGCAGGCCGAGCGCCGGCGTGTACGGCAGGGGCCGTCCGTCCATGGCCTCGCGCATGGCCTCCAGCACCGCCGGGGGCGCGCCGAAGTCCGGTTCGCCGAGGCTGAGCTTGACGACGTGGTGCCCCTGGGCCTCCAGCGCGGCGGCGTGCTTGCCGAACTCCATGGCGTAGAACGGCGCGACGGCTCGCGCGCGGCGCGAGATGCGCGGGGTGTCCGTGCTTCCGCCGTCCGTACTTCTGCCGTCCATGATTTTCCCTCCGGCGTGAGAGCGGCCCCCGCGTCCCCGCGTCCTGGCGGAAACCGGGCGACCGGGACGGCCGGACCCGGTGCCGTGGTGCCCGGTGTGGCGGAGGCCGGGGCCGGTCCCTGCCCGTACCGGCCCGCTACTGGTCGTCCAGCATAGGTGCGGTCCCGGAGGGGACGTACGAGGGAGGTGCGGGTGAACCCTCGCGCGGGTGCGGCGCCTGTCTTTGTGGCAAGGCGTGCCATCACCCCTGCCCGGTGGCAGGTGGCGGCCGGCCGCTCACGGTCAGCGACTCCGGTGCGGGCGACCCGTCACCAGGCCGGGACGCGCGTCCCATGCACGGCGAGCCGGACCGAAACCCGGGCGGTGCTCTCGGTCCGCCGCCGCGCCGCTAGCGGCGGACGGCGCCCAGCACCTCGTTGAACGCCTCGGTGGAGCTGGGGTGCGTGTAGATGGTGTCGCGCAGTTCGCCCGCCGTGACGCCGTGCCGCATGGCCAGCGCGACCGTGTTGATCAGCTCCTGCGAGTCGACGCTCAGCAGAGCGGCGCCCAGGATCCGGTCGGTGGCGGCGTCGATCACGAACTTCATCAGACCGCGGGTCTCGCCGACGATCTTCGCGCGGGGCATCGCGGCGATCTGCGCCACCGGCTTGGACGCGACGCGCACGTCGTGACGGCGTTCGCGCGCCTCGCGCTCGGTCAGGCCCACCCGGGACAGCGGCGGCGTGGTGAACAGCGTGTACGGGACAGCCTCGCGGTCGGCCGTCGTCCGGGTCCCGGAACCGAGCAGCTGGTCGGCGACGATCCGGCTGTCGTCGAGGGAGATGTAGGTGAACTGCGGGCCGCCGTTGACGTCACCGAGCGCGAAGATGTGCGGCCGGCTGGTGCGCAGGTGTTCGTCCACCTCGATCGCGCCCCACGCCGTGGTCCGCACTCCCGCGGCCTGAAGATTCAGCCCCGCCGTCGCGGGCCTGCGGCCCGTGGCGACGAGCACCGCCTCCGCGTCGACCACGTGCTCCTCGCCGGGGACCCGGTAGCGCACCGCGGCGTGCCCGTCCTCGTCCGTGACCCCGACGACCGCGGCGTCCGTGACGAAGGTGACGCCCTCGTCGCGGAGCGTGCCGACGGCGGCCTCCGCCACGTCGGCGTCCTCGCGGGGCAGCAGCCGCGGCCCGGCCTCCAGCACCGTCACCCGCGACCCGAACCGCGCGTACATGCCTGCGAACTCCAGGCCCAGGTAGCCCCCGCCGACGACGACCATGCGCTCGGGGAGCCCTTTGGCTCGGATCAGGTCGGTGCTCGTGCGGGCGTAGGCGCTGGACCGCAGACCGGGGATGTCCGGGACGACGGGCTCGGCACCGGTGTTGACGACGATGGTCGTCGCGGTGACGACCAGGCGGTCGGAGCCGGCGCTCACCTCGACCGACTTCTCGTCGAGAAAGCGCGCCCGGCCCGTGAGGACCGTCACCGACTCGATGTCGTCGAGCATGGCGAAGTTGCGGTCCCGCAGCTCGTCGGTGAGCGTCGTGGTCGCGCCGACGGCCGCGAGCAGGCTGTCCTGCGCCGGCTCGTCGGGGCGCCGCGACTGCGCGTGGTGGATGAGGGCCTTGGTCGGCACACACCCGATGTTGATGCAGGTACCGCCGTACATCTGCGCGGACTGCTCGACCAGGACGACCCGGTGCCCGGCGGCGCCCATCCGCGCGGCGAGCGTCTTGCCGCCCTTGCCGAAACCGATGACGAGGAGATCTACATGCAGGGATTCCATGCGCCTGAGCTTGCCGCGCAGTAAACGCGATGACAAGGTGAGTAAGTCGCAGATTCTGTCGAGGAAGTATCAATGGATGCTCTCAGCCGCCTCATCCGCCTGGCCCGTCTGCGCGGCAGCGTCGACCTGCGCTGCCTCGTCGCAGGCCGCTACACCCTGGACAACCCTGACGCCGGGAAGGGCCAGGCGCCGTTCCACCTGCTGCTCAGCGGCGCGTGCGTGCTCGAGTTGCCCGGACGGCGTGTCGAGGTGACGGCCGGCGACCTGGTACTGCTCCCCCGGGGGGTGGCTCACCGGATGCACGCCCGCGGTCCGCGGGCGGCCACGGACGTCGAGCGCCGCGACGCCGGCCCGTACGCCCTGGTCACCGACGCGGCGTCCGCGGCCGCCGCCCGCGGCGGTGACGAGGAGGAGCGCGGTGGCCCGGACGCCCCCGTGGACCTCTTCTGCGGTCACTACTCCTGGGAGGCCGGGCCGGGCCAGGTCCTGATGGACATGCTCCCCGACGTCGTCCACGTGTCCCTCGTGAACGGCACGGACGCCGACGCGGACGCCGACGGGGGCGCCGGGCATCGCGGCGCGGCACACCTCGGCAGGCTGGCGCCGCTCAGCGGTCTCATGCGGGACGAGGCCGCCCGTGCCGCCCCGGGCGCGGAGGCGGTCCTCGACGCGCTGTGCGACGTCCTGCTGACGCTGGCCCTGCGCGGCACCCCCGGACTCGGCCGGACGCTGTGGCTGGCGTCCGCCCAGGACGTGGTGCGCACCGTGACCGAGGCGGTGCTCCGCGACCCCGCCCACGACTGGCGCATCGAGGAGTTCGCCGGACTCACCGCGACGTCCCGCGCGACCTTCATCCGCCACTTCGTCCGCGAGACCGGGATGAACCCGGGCGACTTCCTGACCCGCCTGCGCATGCTCCTCGCGGCCGACATGCTCACGCGCACCGACCGCTCGGTCGCCGCCGTCGCCGACGCCGTCGGCTACGCCTCGGAATCCGCCTTCGGACGGGCCTTCCGGGTGGCCACCGGTGAGACGCCGGCCCGGCTGCGCCGCGCGGTCCGCGCTCTGCGGTGACCCGGCGTGCTCCGCGGTGCCCCGGCGTGCTCCGCGGTGCCCCGGCACGGCCGGCGCGCTGGTGCGGGGTCCGCCTCCGCGCGCGCCCGCCACGCACGCGGACGCGGGGCAGGTCACCCGTGGGTGCCCAGCGCCTTGCGCAGCGCGCGCACGGTCTGCTCGACGGCCGCCGTCGCGGCTCGGGTGGGACGGACCGGGTTCAGCATCATGAAGTCGTGGACGATGCCGTCGCAGCGGACGCCGGTGGTGGGCACCCCGGCCCGGGTCAGACGGGCGCGCGTACGCCTCGCCCTCGTCGCGGAGCACGTAGTTCTCAGGGGAGCGGAGTGAGGACGGGCCGCACGTCGATGGCGGAGGCCCGGCCCCCGCCGAACGCGGGCGCGGGCCGCCGGGTACGGCGTCGGACGATGCCGCCCGGTTTCCAACGGCTTTGGAACGGGCGGAGGTTGCCCTGCCGGCGGCCCCGCGCACGGACGGCCCCGCGCCGCTCCCGGCCCGGGCGGAGGCTCCCGTTCGGCTTGATGAGTGCCTCACCGTTCCCGGAAGGAGATTGCCGGTAAGGGCATGACAGGGCGAGGACGCGATGGTGACCAATTGGTCACCTGAGGTCCCCGGGGCGGGGCCGCGGGGTAGTGTTCGACGCATGTCCGCCGCTCAGACCCCGTCCGACCGCCCGCGCCGGGTACGCGATCCGGAGCTGCACCGCCGCGCCATCCTCGACGCGGCGGCCCGGGCCTTCGCCGAACGCGGCTACGCCAGGGCCACGCTGCGGGACATCGCCACGCGCGCGGGTGTCACCCACGGACTGGTACTGCGCCACTTCGGCAGCAAGGAGAACCTGTTCCTCGCCGCCGTGCCCGGCACGCGCGGCGTCGAGCACCTGGCGCAGGACTCGGGCGAACCGCTGGCCGCACGGATCGCCGGGCAGTTCGTCCGCCGGCTGGAGCACCCGGAGGGCACCGACCCCTTCGTCGCGCTGGTCCGCAGCGCTTCGGACGACGAGCGCGCCGCCGCCGCACTGTACGTCGCCATGCAGGCACGCACCGACGAAACCTACCGCCGTCTGCTCGGCGAGTACGCGCTGGAGCACCGGGTGCCCTTCGTGGCCGCGCTGCTGATCGGCGTCACCTTCAGCCGGTACGTCATCCGGGCCGGCGCACTGGCCGAGATGAGCGAGGAACACTTCACGAAGGACCTCGCCTCCGCCATCGACGGGTTGCTGCACGAGGCGGGCTGACGTCGGAAGGCAGCAGGCCCGTCCGCCGTCGCCGAACGACGAGCACGGGCCGGGCGCCGCTCGGCGCAGGTGTGCCCCCGGGACCAACTCGCGCCTCTGAGCGCGTTGTTGTGCGGACGTCTGAGATGTTTGGCCGCGGCACAGAGCCTGCCGTCGGCCTGGCGCTGGCGGCAGGTGTGTTATGTGTCTCGAAGTCGTCGAAACGTATGCTGGACGCGTGCCCGGGGGCGCCGGGCGGGTGTTGGACCGAGGGGAGAAGGAGGCGCACACCTCTGCGGAGCGGCCCGAAGGTGGTCGTGATCTTGTTATCCCGGATGGCAAGCGGGGCCGGGCGACCGGTCAGGAAACCGGTCAGGAAACCGGTCAGGAATGCCACCACCAAGATTCCACAACGGCCCGCGAGGCTGGCACACGTGCGGCCCGTGTACGCCGGTCGGCCGCACTGCGCTCCAGGCCGTATTCCGGACAGTGACGACCGGGAGTTCGCCGGTGGCCCGGCCGTCCGGCTCAGTCTCCGTCCTCCGCACCACAGGCGGGCGTTGTCCGGTCTGCGGCTCTCCCGTACCCGGCCGCCCCCGTAAGGCGAATGGCACCGTGTGCGACATCTTCACCCATGAAGCCGAACAGCGGCCCGGCCAGGATCTGGATCCCCGTTGGCTGCGCGCCCTTCTTGCGGTGGCCCAGAAGCGCCGTTTCGGGCGGGCCGCGAGCAGGCTCAGTCTGATCCGGCCGGACGGGGGCCATCGGCCCGATCCGCACCGCGCCGTTCTCAGGCAAGGGTAGACACCCTCGCCGGGTACGCCGGTTACGCCGGTGACCCCAGGAAGGAGTCCAGAGTTCGTCTCAGGTTCATCAGGAACCGGTGGTTGTTCAGCAGTTCCGCCAGCTCGGTCCCGGACGGGACGACCTGTCGCCGGACGCGGTCCTGCTCCCGCAGGTTGTGTTCCAGATCTCGCGCGATCTGCTCGCTGTAGCGCAACGCGAGCCCGGACAGTGCGCAGAATCCGTCGGGATCGGATGTGGACATGCTTTCTCCTTCTTCTTCCCGCAGCGGCGGGTGGTGGCGTCGGGACGCCCCGGCGGACGGGGGGTCGGCGGCGGGTGCGTCAGGCGACGGGCGCCGGGGCGCCGACGGCCCCCTCCAGGCTGTCGAGTGTCGCCTTGGCCTGCTCCTGCATGGCGGCGACGGCTTCGAGCGCGGCCGGGGGCAGGTGGCCGGTGACCACGAGTTCCTCCGGCGTCCCCACCCGCGCGAAGAAACCGAAGTTGAGGTGGATGCCCGTGGCCGGGGAGTCGGCGATCACGGAGCGGGAGAACTCGGCCCGGTCGGCGTCGGGCATGTGCCCGGCGAGCACGGCGAACAGGACCGGTTCCTCGTGCCCGAGGTGTTCGTGAACGAGGTCCCGGACGTGTGGCGCCGTTCCGGCTGCTGCGGGTCGGTCCGCGTCGTCGCGGAGGGGGTCGCGGAGAGTACCTCCAGCGCCGCGTCCAAGGCCTTGTGCTGCGCGTTGAGCCGCCCCAGCTCGGTCTCGACCACAGGGTCGGCCGCGATCAGCAGCGGCCAGAGCACGTGGTCCTCGCTCTCGTGGTGATGGCGCGGGGCGGGCACCGAGAAGTCGAGCAACTTCTCCAGAGCGGGCAGGGGGTGCCGTCTCCCGCGGGGCTGCCCCGGCCAGCAGGGACGTCGCCGCGCGATGCATCTTGTGCAGCAGCCTGGTCTCGACGATCGCCGCGGACCGGGGCAGTTCCACGCTCATGGGAAGACTCCGATCGAACCTAATGACCATCTGGTCATTAGTGGGAAGGTAGCCCGTGCGTGACACGGAGGGCAAGTGCCGTCCACCCGGCCCCGAGCACCTCCCGGGGCTGGTACGGGCCCGGGAGCGGCCGATGACCGATGGACCTCGCGCCGAGCAGAACGGTCGCTGCCGCGAACACGTCGACCGTCACGCGCCCGGCCGTCGGCGCACAGTCGGCGCATAGGGGGAGAGGCCGTCGGTGGTGATCACCGTCGGGACGATGACGCCCGGCGACGCGAACGGCCCGGCGACCGGATCGGTCAGGTCGCGGGCCACGGTGCGGGACCGCAGGGCGCGATCGAGGTAGACGACGGTCACGAGCAGCCGCACCGTCGCCACCAGGAGTGCCTCACCCGCGGTCCGTGGCTCGCCGGTACTCGGCAGCCGTCGGTCGGTCGCTCGCCAGACCGAGGAGACCGAGGCATACCGAAAGAAGTTCAGAGGAATCGGCTGAACGGGAAATTGCCCCATATGGGTCACCCAGTCACCCGGTCGCCCGGTCCACCAGGATGATCACGCCCGGCCGCGCACGGAGATCACGCCCGGCCGCGCACGGAGATCACGCCCGGCCGCCCGCCCGGAACCGGCGCGGCCGGGCGGGCGGGCGGTAACCGGTTTACCGGCCGGTCCCGGGAACGGGGCTCGTCACCCGCGCGCGGCGTGCCGCTGCGCGTTCAGTGTTTCCAGCAGCCGCAGCCAGATCTCGCTCGCCGTCGGATAGCTGGGCACCACGTGCCACAGCGTGGCGACTGGGACCCGCCCCACGATGGCCGTCGTCGCCGAGTGGACCAGGTCGGCGATGCCGACGCCCACGAACGTCGCGCCCACCACGAGGTCCCCGGCGCGGTCGACGACGAGTTTGGCCCGGCCGCGGTAGTCCGGACGGCTCACCCAGGTCCCGGCGAGCGCCGCCATGTCGTACTCCACGACCTCCACGTCGATACCGGCCTCCCGCGCCTGGCGTTCGGTCATCCCGGCGCTGCCCACCTCAGGATCGGTGAACACCACCTGGGGCAGGCCGATGTGCCCGGCCGCGGCGGAGGGCAGTTCGGCGGAGCCGGCGGCGCGGGCCGCGATGACCTCCCCGGCGACACGTGCCTGGTACTTGCCCATGTGGGTGAGCAGCGCCCGGCCGCACACGTCGCCGATGGCGTAGAGCCACTCGCCGCCCACCCCCCGTACGCCCTGGTGGTCGTCGACGTCGAGATGGCCGCCGGGGGAGACGCCCACGGTCTCCAGGCCGATGTCGTCGGTGTTGGGAGTGCGTCCGGTGGCCACGACGACCTCGTCGGCGACGAGCACCGTCCCGTCGTCCAGCGTCACGCTCACCTCGCCGCCGTGGACGTGGCCCTCCCCGGTGTCCCGCACGTCGGTGCGCTCGACCCGCGCGATGGTGCGGCCCAGCAGCAACCGCACGCCGCTGCCGCTCAGCGTCTCGGCGACGATCTCGCCCGCGAACGGCTCGTACCGCGACAGCAGCCGCGCCCCCCGGTGCACGACGCTCACCTCCTGCGCACCCAGGCCCCGCAGCCAGGTGGCCGCCTCGCAGGCGACCACGCCGCCGCCGAGCACGACCACCCGGCGCGGCACCTCGTGCATCGTGGTCACGTCGCGGGACGTCCACGGCAGCGCCGCCCGCAGCCCGGCGACGTCGGGCACGGCCGGACAGGAACCGGTGTCGATCACCACCGCGTGCCGGGCGCGCAGCGTCCTGACCGAACCGTCCGGGCGGGTCACGGCGAGGGTGCGTTCCCCAGTCAGCCGCCCGTATCCGCGGACCACGTCGATGCCCGCGCCGAGCGCCCAGCTGATCTGGGAGCGGTCGTCCAGGTTGCTGATCACGCGGTCCCGCTGGGCCAGGGCCGCGGCCGTGTCCAGCCGTGCGGTCACGCCGGGCACATGGTGGGCCGCGGTGACCACCTCGACCGGCCGGAGCAGGGCCTTGCTCGGCATGCAGGCCCAGTACGAGCACTCGCCTCCGAGGAGGCGGCTCTCCACGATCACCGAGGACAGCCCGGAGAACTGACTCGCGTACTGGGCGGCGTTCTCCCCGGCCGCCGCGCCGCCCAGGACGATGACGTCCCATTCCGAGCGGTCCGGGTCCACCGTCGCGGTCATGGCTCTCCCTCGGTCGTCCCTGGCTGCTGCACCTGTGCGGGGCAGCCTAGGGGCCGGTCACGGGGAGCGCGCGACGGACGTTCGACTTACCTCGTGCGCAAGTCGGAGTCACCACCGCCGACCGGGGCTCAGCAGCCCGGCTGCCGCCCGCGGGCGACGGCCGGGTACACATGTCCGCCTTCGGTCCACGGGCGACCGGGCACACGTGTGCCACCCCGGCCGGCGGCGCTCACCGTCTGGTCACGCCCGGTGGTACTGGACGGGCGTGGGCACCTCGCCGCCGAGCGCGGCGGCGGCGTGGCGCGGCCAGTAGGGGTCGCGGAGCAGTTCACGGGCCAGGAGGACGGCGTCGGCGCGGCCGGAGGCGACGATCTCCTGGGCCTGGGCCGGCTCGGTGATCATTCCGACGGCCGCGACCGGCATCTCGGTCTCGCCACGCACCCGTTCGGCGAACGGCACCTGGTAGCCGGGACCGGTCTCGATCCGGGCGCCGGGGGCGATGCCGCCGGTGGAGACGTCCATCAGGTCCACCCCGCGGGCTTGGAGTTCCTTGGCGAGGCGGACGGTGTCGTCGGCGGTCCAGCCCTCGCGGCCGTCCTCGGGATTCTCACTCAGCCAGTCGGTGGCGGAGGCGCGGAAGAACACCGGCAGCTCCTCCGGCCACACCGCGCGCACGGCTTCGACGACCTCCAGGGCGAAGCGGATCCGGTTCTCGAAGGAGCCCCCGTACTCGTCGGTGCGGTGGTTGCTGTGCGGGGAGAGGAACTGGTGGATCAGGTAGCCGTGGGCTCCGTGGATCTCGACGACCTCGAAGCCGGCGGCCAGTGCGCGTCCGGCGGCCTCGGCGAACCGCCGGACGAGGTGGCGGACCTGCTGCGCGGACAGCTCGGCCGGGGTGGTGGCGGAGTCGTCGAAGGGTACGGCGCTGGGGGCGACCGACTGCCAGCCGTGGGGCTCGTCCGGGCGGATCCACCGGCCGCGGTCGACCCAGGTCCGTTCGGCCGACGCCTTGCGGCCGGCGTGGGCCAGCTGGATGCCGGGAACGGTCCCCTGCGACTTCAGGAAGGAGGTGATGCGCCGGAACGCGGCGACCTGGGCGTCGTTCCAGATGCCCAGGTCGTAGGGGCTGATCCGGCCCTCCGGGCTGACGGCCGTGGCCTCGGTGATGATCAGCCCCGCCCCGCCGGTCGCGCGTGCCGCCAGGTGCGCGAAGTGCCAGTCGGTGGGGACACCCGTCGCCTCGCCCTCGGGTTCGGCGCTGTACTGGCACATCGCCGCCATCCAGATGCGGTTGGGGACGGTCAGCGACCTGATCGCGTAGGGCGTGAAGAGCGATGTCACACGAACTCCTTGCAAGTGGACCGGACCGGCGGGCCATGAGGAGGCCACCGGAGACGGACACGAGACAGTACGATGGGAACCATCGCGCGCGGGCTTTCCATTCCCGCTGCCTACCAGCGTCTGCAAGCAACGGCGTCGCCGCCCGCCGCCCGGAGGCCGGGCCACGGCAGGGTGGTCCGCATCAGAAGTCCCGCCCGCCGTCGCCTGCCGGCAGTGCGACGGCGGACGCCCTTTTATCGAGCGGTGTTGTCCGAGAGACAATAAGGCAAGCGAGAAGTCCACCTGACCGGCGGGAACGGAATTGCCGCCCTCCTTGTTTTCTTCCCTCGGAGCGGTTTCCAGAAGTGGCCGACCGAGCTTTCCCGTCTTCGCAGCCGGAAGGATGGCCAGTTCACAGGCAGTTGGGCAAGTCGTCCCCCACCGGTCGGAACTTTTCGAACCTCGCCGACCGGTGTCGACTGCGGAATGACTGCCGCACGTCTGGACGCCTGAGAAAGGTACGCACGTGATCGGGCGGAAACCGGAGATCGAGCAGCTGACAGCCCTCGTCGAAGCGGCGCGGCAGGGACAGGGGTCCTCAGTGCTCGTGACCGGCGAAGCGGGTATCGGGAAGAGCGAGCTCGTGTCCGCGGTCGTCGAGGCCGCTTCCTCGTCAGGGTTCGACGTACTGACCTGTCACGGCATACGGGGCGCTGGCGCGGCCGGTTTCGAGGGGCTGCACGAACTGCTGCTCCCCCTGCTCGACGGTGTCGACGCCCTGCCGCCGCGTCAGCGTACTGCGACGGTTCCCACGAACAGCGTGGGGAACCGGCGCAGCCGGTCCGGGACGGGTTCCGCGCACTTGGCACCGGCGGAGCCGGGCGCGGCGACCAGGGTCGGCGGGCCGGCCGCGGACGTGCGACCGTTGCCGCCGGGCGCCATGATGCCTGCGGCGACGCCGCCGCCGAGGACGATCAGACCGGCCGCTGCCGCGAGCCCGAGCACACGGCGCTGCCTCCATCCTGCGGTGGCCCTCGCGGAGTGATCCGTGACGTCGGCGGTGTTCTGCGCGGACCTGGGCGCGGTGCCGGTGTTCAAGGCGGCCTCCACAAGGCGGTTTTCTGTCTGGACAGACACGAGGAGGGCGCCTGCTGCGGGCGGCCGCTGAAAGAACTTCAGCAGGAGAGCCCGGGACCGGATGAGAGCTGGGACCTGCTGCGCGGACTCCTACGCCCTTTGCAGCCCAGAGGTCACTCTGTGGCCGGAGGTGTGAATGGGCCCCGGCTGGACGGGGGAGACCAGCCGGGGCCGTGGGTGGCGACGTGCGGAGGGCGGTCGCCTCTCGGCGGGGTGCTCCATGGGGCTTCAGCCGGACGATCGTCCCCATGGGCTATCGGTGAGGCCCGGGGACACTGTCCCCTCCGCGGTCACGTGTGGATGAACGGTCAACCGCCGCACCTTTGTTCCCGTTCACGTCGTGCAGACGGTTGTGAGCTGCGGAACATGCTCTGCCGGGGTTTCAGCTGAGGTAGTCGGCGACCAGAACACCGAGCTCCTCGGGTGTGGCGAGGCGGATGCCGAGTTGTTCGGCCTTGGCGCGCTTGGAGCCCGCGTTCTCTCCGGCGACGACGAGGGTGGTCTTCTTGGAGACGCTGGAGGAGGAGCGGCCGCCGGCGCGTTCGATGAGTTCGTTCATCTGGTTGCGGGAGAGCTTCTCCAGGACTCCGGTCATCGCGCCGGTGACGACGACGGTCATCCCGGCCAGCGGACCCGCCTCTGCGGCGGCCACGGGCGTCTCGCCGTCGGTGCTCGCCTCGCTGGCGGGGGCGGGCGGGGTGGCGCCGGGCTCGGTCATGTTCACTCCCGCCTCGGCGAGCTTGTCGATGAGCGGGGCGAGTTCGGCCAGTTCGGCGACGATCGCGGGAGCCTTCTCCACGCCGATCCCGTCGACCTGCTGTATCGCTTCGGCGTCGGCGGCACGGATGTTGTCCATGGTGGCGAAGTGGCGGGCGATGCGACGGGACATGGAGCGGCCGGTGCCGCGTACCCCGAGCGCACACAGCACCCGCGACAGCGGCTGCAGTTTGGCCTTGGCAATCGCCGCGAGGAGGTTGTCGGTACTGGTGTCGCCCATCCGGTCCAGGTCGAGCAGTTGCTCGCGGGTGAGGGTGAACAGGTCGGCGAGGTCGGTGACGAGGCCGGCGTCGACGAGCTGGACGACGCGGGTGGCGCCGAGGCCTTCGATGTCGAGCTGGTCGCGGCCGGCCGCGTAGGAGAGGGAGGCGACCAGGTGGCAGTTGCGGCCCTGCGTGCACCGCCAGCGTTCCTCGCTCTTGTCGATGTCCGATCCGCAGCGCGGGCAGACCTCCGGGAAGGCGATGGGCTGCTCGTCGCCGGTGCGCAGGTGCGCGGCCGGCGCCTGGATGCGGGGGATGACATCGCCGGCGCGGTAGACCATGACCTGGTCGCCCAGGCGCAGGTCGCGGCGGGTGATGTCGGCCGGGTTGTGCAGGGTGGCGTAGGTGATGGTGGAACCGTCGATGACGACCGGTTCGAGGACGCCGCGCGGGGCGATGATCCCGGTGCGGCCGACGTTCCACTCCACCGCCAGCAGCCGGGTGATCTTCTCCACGGCCGGGAGCTTGTAGGCGATCGCCCACCTGGGTGCGCGTGAGCCGGATCCGGCGGCCTGCTGGTCGGCGGCGAGGTCGGCCTTGATGACGATGCCGTCGATCCCGAACGGCAGCCCGGCTCGCGCCGCGGCGATCTCCTCCACCCGGGCGAGGACCTGCTCCACGGTCTCGGCGACGGTGTCCGGGACCGGGGCGCGGGCGCCGGTGTGCACGCCGAGCTCGGCGACCAGGTGCATCAGGTCGCTGTGCGCGGACGCGGTCAGCCGCGCGGCCAGCACCGGGTCGGTACCGGGCACGGGGAGGAGCCCGTAGCCGAAGAACGTCATCGGCACCGTGTAGAGGCGCTCCCTGGCCCGCAGCGTGCCCGCCGCGGCGTTGCGCGGGTTCGCGAACGGCAGCCCGCCATGCTGGGTGCGGACTTCGTTGGCGTACTCGAACTGGGCGGTCGTCATGAGGACTTCGCCGCGCACTTCCACGGTGACCGGCTCCGCCAGTTGCTCGGGCAGTCCTTCGATGGTGCCGATCGCGTGCGAGACGTCCTCCCCGGCCGTCCCGTCCCCGCGGGTGATCAGCCGGGTGAGCCGGCCGCCGCTGTAGCGGGCGGCGATCGCGAGTCCGTCCAGCTTCGGCCCGACGTGGAAGCGGGTGACCTCGTGCCCGATACGGCGGGCCAGGGACTCGGTCCAGGTGGTGAACTCCTCCGCGGAGAACACGTTGTCCAGGCTCAGCATCGCCACCGTGTGCGGGACATCGCCTTCCACGGCGCCGCCGGCCACCTTCCCGGTGGGGGATTCGGGCAGCACCTGCTCGGGGTGTCCGGCCTCGTACGCGGCAATCCCGCGCACCAGGCGGTCGTAGGCGTCGTCGTCCAGCGCCGACGTGCCGCCCGCGTAGTACGCGGCCGCCGCCCCGACGGCCTCCTCGACCGCCTGCGCGTAGGTGGCGGCATCCGTGATCTCTGCTGCAGGTGTCGTCATGACCGGCATCCTGCCTCCCACCACTGACAACGGGGCGTTGCCGAACTTCCCGAACCGATCGGGGGAGCGCAGGTCTGGCGCCGTCCGCGGTCTTCTAACCCCCTACGGACCACCGGCTGGTTGCGTCCTCCAGGCACCGGAAACTCGCCGCTCGGCATCGCGCCGCGGGTGGGGGCCAGGGGTTTGAGTGAGTGTCAGGTCCATCATGCCTGCTCGGACGTGGTGTGCGGTAGGACGGAGCGCACGTCCGTTGAGGCTTGTCCCAGGTGGTGGTCCGCCCGCAGACTCGTCGTCATCCACTCTCCGGCGTCCGTGTCGGCACCCGTTCTCGGGTGTCGACGCGTTCGTCGTGCTGTCTCGTCGTGGGACGGGTGCAGGTGGGGGTGAGGGAACGGAGGGGGATCGATGGATCAGGACATGGTCATGCGGGCGAGGGTCCACTTGCTCAGTGCCAACCGGCGGGTGGTACGCGGCGCCGAGGGATTGCGGATCTACCGCCTGCTGACGCAGGTCGAGCCGGAGGTGTACGGGTCGAAGCTGGCATACGTTCTGGTGGAGGCCAGCGCGTCGTCGTTGGTGCGGGAGCTGCCCGAGCAGCGGCTGGCGCTGTTGGACGAGGCGGTTGCGGTGGCGTCGGCCCTGGATGCCGCGCATCCCTACCGGACCACGGTGCTGGCGAAGGCGTTTGCCGCCAGGCGGGAACTCGAGGAGCGGCAGACACACGGGATGTGAGACAGGCGCCTGGCTCTGTTCACGAGCCAATTTCAACGGAACCCGTCCCTCCTCCCCGCGACGGGAGGAGGGACAGCTCTTTGAACGGCGGTGTCGTCAGGCGGCTCCCTTCGACCCGGCTTCATCACCGGACTCGTCCGCCGCCCGGGCCCCGGATGCCCTGGCCATCGCGAACACGGCCGTCTTCACCTCGGCGATCCGCCCGTGCCCGACCAGCCGCTTGCGCGTTGCGCGGATCGTCTCCACCGCCGCCGTCCCGGCCTTGCCCTCCGTCGGGCGCCTGGGAGCCGCAGTGAGAACTTTGACATGCATCGGCTCCCCGGACGTGGCCAGCAGCTGCTCGATGGCCCGCATCACCTCGCCGGACCTCGCCCCGATGCCTTCTGCATCGGGCGTGCCGTCTTCGGTTTGCCCCGCCTGGGCTCCTGCCGAGAACTCGCCCTCTCGCCCACCCCGTGGACCGAACATCGTCTCGTCGGATTTCGCCAGGTTGGACGCTGAGTCGTCGCGCGTTCTGCGGGCAGACACTGCCGACGAAGCGACACCGTCGGCACGGGCCGATTCGCGCGCCACCGTAGCCGACGCCTGGCCGCGCTGATTCGGTGGTGCCGAAGTTGTCGTCATCCACGACGGAGGCACACGCATCGCCGGTCCCAGGATCGGGTCGAGGTTGCTGCCGACCTCGCCAAAGAGCCACCCTGCCCTGACGGCCGGCTTCACGAAAACGGCCGAGGGCCTGGCGAGCCCATCCAGGCGTGGCAGTGACGTCAGGGGTGCGGTCGGCCAGGGCTGTCAAAGGCAAGCTGGATCCGATAGCCCACGCATCACGGAGAGGACGGGACCGAACTGACCGGAGTCCCGTACGCCGACACCGCCGGCTGACGACCGCCCCACTGTGGGCCCTGCGCCTTCGACGGACGGGCCCGCTCCGGGGTCCCGGTTCCGGCGGGGCGGTCCGGTCACGCCCCTTGAGGTGTTGCGTCATCGGCTGACGCGGCGGATCGCAGGCGCTCTCGCAGCCATTGTTCCGTGTTGCTGACATGCAGCAGTGCGGCCGCCTGGCTGAGGGGCGCGTCGCGTCGGGACAGGGCGTCGTAGATCGCCTCGTGTTCCGCCAAGGTCCTTCCCGAGGCCTGGTCGTCCACCAGCCCGCGCCAGATGCGGGCCCGCAGCGTACGACCTGAGATGCCCTCGAGGAGAGTGAGCAGCGTTTCGTTGGCCGTGGCCGAGACCACCGCCCGGTGGAAGGCGGCGTCATGGTGGTTCAGCCGCTCGACGTCGTCACGGGCCTCCCGCATGGCGTCGAGGTGCCGCTTCACTTCGGCCAGGCCCGCGTCGGAGATCCGGGTCGCCGCCAGCGCGGTGGCGAGCGGCTCCAGCAGGCGCCGCACCTCCATCAGCTCCCGCAGCGCGACCGAGTCGCTCTGCAGCAACTCCACGGCCCCGCCGAGACCTTCGAGAAGCAGACTCGGCTGCAGGCTGGTCACATAGGTGCCGTCTCCTCGTCTGACCTCCAGCACCCGCGCGACGGCGAGCGCCTTGACCGCCTCGCGCGCGAGATTGCGGGACAGCCCGAGCTGGGCCGCGAGCTCGGGTTCGGGCGGGAGCTTCGAGCCCGGGGGCAGCGCGCCGGTGGAGATGAGCTCACGGATCTGCGCGATGGCCTTGTCCGTCAGGGACAACAGGGACTCCGTCCGTGAGGGCTCCGTATGCCGAAGGTGACGCCGATGTTACTGGGGTCGGCAAAGAGGCAGGCCCACTCCATGGGGATCGCCTTTCCTGTCACCCTCTACATACATGTGATGTCTGATCCTGATCTCAGGTGATGAAATAAGCAAATGCCGCAATCTGTCGACCACTTGAAGGTATTCATCCCTGCACGAGGGTTGACCGGGCTGACTTACGGATGAGATTCATGGGAAACATCAGCACCTTCCCCCTCTCCTCGCCCCGCGGCCTCTTCCCGTCCGCCGCGGCACGATCCCCCGGGAGTGACGAGTGTCAGAACGACTGTCGCGCAGACGGTTCATCGGTGTCGCAGCCACCACCGCGGCCGCCACGGCACTGCCGGTCACACCCGGGCTGGGATCGTCAAGCCCGGCGGCCGCGGCCACCCCCCAGGACAGCCTGAGCGCACTGGTCGACCTGCGGTTCGGCATGTTCAACCACTTCAACCTCGGCACCTTCACCGACGAGGAGTGGGCGGCGCCGCACCAGGACCCGGCGCTGTTCGCCCCTACGGCCGTCGACTGCGCCCAGTGGGCGGCCGCCGCGGCCGCGGCGAAGATGAGCTACGGGGTGCTGACCACCAAGCACCACGACGGGTTCTGCCTGTGGCCGACCGCCTACGACAAGCAGAACGTCGCCTACAGCGGGTACCAGCACGACATCGTCGCCCAGTACGTCACCGCCTTCCGGGCCGAGGGCCTCCGGGTCGGCCTCTACTTCTCGGTCTGGGACCGCACTCACACCGTCGAGGCGTACGACACCCGGCACGGCGTCGGCAGCGACGAGGCCGTCCAGCCCGCCGACCTCACCTACATCCTGGGCCAGATCACGGAACTGCTGACGAACTACGGCGCCATCGACATGTTCGTCACCGACGGCTACGCCTGGCAGATGGGCCAGCAGGCCGTCTCGTACCAGCGCATCCGCGAGCACGTGAAGTCGCTGCAACCGGGCATCGTCATGGTCGACCACGGCGCGCTGTCCGTGCCGTTCCTCGGTGACGCCATCTACTACGAGGAACCCCTCGGAGTCACCTCGCCCGCGGGCAACACCTACGCCGCCCTGCAGGGGCAGACCATCAGCAAGGGCTGGTTCTGGCACCCCAGCACGCCGGCCACCGACCCCATGAGCAAGGCGGCCATCCTCTCCCACCTGGCCGACCTGGAACCGAAGTACACCTCCTTCATCCTGAACTGCCCGCCGAATCGCGACGGCTTACTCGACACCAACATCGTGAACCGGCTGGCCGAGGTCGGCGCCGCCTGGAGCCCGGACACCTCCAGGGCGCCGCTGCCCGCGCAGCCGCTGCGTGTCGAGCATCCCGTCACGCCGGTCAGCGCCTACGCCACCGCTTTCCATGCCGGTGAGGGGCCGCTGAACGCGATCGACGGGCTGAGCGACAAGGGCTTCGAGACCTGCTGGTCCACCTGGAACCTGTCGCTGCCGCAGTCGATCACCGTCGATCTGGGTGGCGTCTGGAGCGGCATCTCCGCTCTGGAGTACCTGCCCAAGCAGTGGAACCGCACCAACACGACCGACGGCGACATCACCGCGTACACCATCTCCACCAGCACCGACGGCGTCGCCTTCACCCAGGTCGCCGCGGGCACCTGGGCCGGCGACCGCACCCTCAAGTTCGCGGAGTGGCCGGCCGGGAACGCCGGGTTCGTACGCATCCAGGCCAGCGCGGCCACCGGCGGTTACGCCAATATCGGCGCGCTCAGGATCGGCGGCCGGACAGCCACGCCCGCGCTGGTTTCCCGCACCCTGCCCGGCGACGGCACCGTCTACCGGCTCGTCGCCCGGCACAGCGGCGAGGTGGCCGACGTGGAAGGCGCGGGCACCGCCGACGGCACCAACGTCCTGCAGTGGCCGTGGAAGAACACCGCCAACCAGAAGTGGACCTTCACCGGCACCGGCGACGGCTACTTCAAGATCCGCGGCGTCGGCAGCGGCAAGCTCCTCGAAGTGGGCGGCCTGTCCCGGGCCGAGGGCGGGAACGTCGGCATCTGGGCGGACGCCGATGCCCCGCAGCAGCACTGGGCCGTGACCCCCACCGGCGACGGCTACCACCTGCTCGTCAACCGCTTCAGCGGACTGGCGCTCGACGTCGCCGGCGGATCCACCAGTGACGGCGCCGACATCGACCAGGCCACGTACGACACCGCTCCGCAGAAACAGTGGCGGCTCGTCCCCTCCTGACCCCGGCGCCCGCGCCCTGGGCGCCGGGCCAAGAAGCACGGCGTCCAGCGCCGATGAGTCCGAGGGGCTCGGGTTCCTGCGCTGCTTCGGCAGCAAGGAAGAAGCCGTCCTCGGAGCCTTCGACACCCACGGGGACCGGCTCGTCGAGGCTCTGCGGGGCCGACCCGCCGAGGAGGACGACCCCGACTCCGCTGGGACGCGCACTGGACACCGTGTCCGAGTCGTACCGCCAGGACCCGGGCCATGGCCCCGGCGGTCGCCCGTCTCGTGGAGGAGGCTGCTTCGCTGTGCGCGCGGCGTCCGGGGAAGGGTACGGCTGGCGGCTCGCTCTGGCTCAGGTGCTCGCTGAGCGCACGGATCCCGCGCACCCCGCCCCGCCGCGGCCGCTTCGGTCCGGGTGGCCGTCGTGCTGGACTGCCTGAACGTCGCCATCGACCATTGGTCCGTCTCCGAGGGCGGGCTCGACCTCGTCGGCCTTCTGGACGACGCGTTCACCGCCGTCGCTCCGTGACGCGGTGGACCTCGTGCCGGATGCCGAATGCGACGGCCCGACGGGTGTGCGGCGATGCGGGCTCGTCGGTGACGCCGGGAACCAACGGCGGGCGGCAGCCGAGTGATCCTTGACTTCGGCGGGACCTGATGGCGCTGTGGAGGGCCCAATCGGCTGTCGGCGCGGAAAGCCGACGCACCGCGAACTTGTTCCATCGCCTCGTGCGCCCGCTTCTGCGCGGAGCAGCATGTAAGGGGCCGGTGACGCGCTTCGCGCCCCCGGCAGTGGTAACCGGACGTCCCGTCTGCCGCACCGACGGCGGCCGTGGCGACGGGATGCGCGCGGAGGGCCGTCCCGCGGTCCGGAAAGCGGGGCTCAGGTACCGGCCGTGGACTGCCGTTCTGCCTGCATGCAGGCGCGAGCGACGGCGATCATGCGGTGCCGGGCCTCCGGGTCGGGGGCGTCGCGTTCGCGGGCGATGCAGCCGATGAGGAGTGCCTTGACGTCGGCGCGGGTGAGGTCCGGTCGTACCGAGCCGGCCTGCTGTGCGGCCGCGAGCATGGTTTCCTGGGCGGTGACGAGGCTGGGCGCGCCACATGCCTCCAGGTCGAAGCCGTTGCCGCCCAATGCCCCCGCCGGCCCGCGGTTGGCGGCCGCCTGCTCGACCACGTGGGCGAACAGCTCGAAGAACGTCGCGCTGAGATGCCGGGCCCGCTCCAGGATCTCCTCCGTCAGATGAGGAACGATTGCCGCATAGACGGATTCCTTGATCGGAAAGTGCCTGCTGACGGTGCCGGTGCCGACCCCTGTGCGGCGGGCGATCTCGGCCACCGGCACACTCAGGCCCTCGGTGGCGAACGTCTCCCGAGCGGTCTCCAGGATGCGTTGGCGGTTGCGGTGCGCGTCCGCGTGCATCGGGTTCCTTCGGCTTGGGTGCGGATGCGTGTCCGTCCGGCGTGCTGCGGGCGGTTGTCCGCCGCGTGGTCGCCCGTGGGCTGGGGCTTGTCATGGAAACGGCCCTGCCCCGTGCGGTGCGCCGGGTCGGGCTGTGGCGCCGTGCGGCCGCTTGGGGCGTGCAGCTTTCGCCCTGGTGACCTGCCTACAGCAAAAAGCACTGCATGCCTGTCATCGCCGTCGTAGGTGCCGGCCCCGGCCTCGGCCTCGAGATCGCCCGCGTCTTCGGCGTCAGGGATTGGCCGTCGCGCTGGTCTCCCGCACCCAGGACAAGCCGTGCGCACTCGCCGAGAACCTCCGCTCCGAGGGTGTCGAGGCGCGCGGTTTCGTTGCCGACATCACCGACCAGGAGGCTGTGGCCCGTACGCTGACCGCCATCACTGCCGTCTACGGCGCCATCGACGTCCCGGAGTTCTCACCCGCCGACCGGTCCCTGCCCCCGGCGGGTGTCCTGGACGTAGGAGGGTTCGGTGAGCGGTGTGCGAGCAGCCACGGCACCGCCCCCACCCCCCGCGTAGAAGTGGCCGAACTGGTCCAGCAGGCGGCTTGGAGCGGTGCCGAGCTGGCCTGTCCTGCCGCTGGGGTGCCGTGCCGCCGCTGGGGCCGAGAGCCGGGCGAAGACGAGGTGACAGACCGGAGTGCCGGCGTACAACCGCACCCGGCGGCCGCCGACCGTCGACAGCTCGAAGACGAGGCGCGAGGGAGCGCCGTGGGCGAAGCCCGCGTTGACGAGCTGGGACGTCGCGTGCACCTGGACGCCGAGCCGGGCGACGTTGGAGATGCCGGACAGCAGGCCGACCAGCGAGGGCCCGAGGCTGACCCGTTCGCGGGTGCCGGCCAGCACGAGGGCGTCCGGCGTGAGCACCACGCTGTCACCGGTTTCGAGGACGCCCTCGCACCGGGCGAAGCTCTCGGGGTCCGCGGTGTCGAGGGTCTCGTCGCCCGCGATGCGGCGGAACGGCCCCGCCAGCCGCAGCAGGTAGCTGTTCCGCTTGACCAGCCGCTCGTCGAACGGGGTGATGCCGATGTCGCCGCACCGGACGGCGCCGAGGATGTCCTGGTCGGAGAGGATCACGGGGTCTGCCCCTGCCCGGCCTGCCGCGGGGCAACGGGCCCCACCGTCTGCGAGGCGCTGTCCAGCAGGACCACGGAGTCCGCGGCGAGCGTGTCGAACGCTTCGGGGTCCACGAGCGCGGGGACGCCCAGTTCGCGCAGCACGATCGACAGGTGGCTGAGGTAGGAGCAGTTGCGGAAGACGAAACCGACCGACCTGGGGTCGCGGGCCCGGATGAACCGTTCGAGCGAGAGGTACGGCAGCCGGGCCAGTACCACGACGGGGTCGTCCGCCGGCCGGCTGCCTGCCGCGTCGGTCCGGTCGGTGTGGAAGTGGAAGTCGAGGGACTCCATCAGCAGATCGTGATCGTCGTCGATGCGGATCACCCGCCCGCTGACCCGGCCGGGAGCGATGACGTTGAGCGCCTCCGGGGCGGCGCCCTCCGTGTCCTCGTCGACGAAGTCGATGAGGAAGAACGAGCCGTCCGAGGTGATGCCGAACTCCACTGAGGGCTGCCGGTAGTACGCGCCCGCCACCGCGACGGCTCGGCAGACCTCCTCGATCTGCCGGCCGGACAGCTCCGGCGTGCTGCCGACCACGACGCTCCTGGGCTGACCGTCCTCGATGACGAACGCCCTTTCCTGAAGGGTGAGTTCGCGCTGCACCACCTTGCCGTCGAGGGTGCACACGTACTGCGAGGTGGTCACGACCCCCTTGGGCACGAAGGCCCCGAACCCGATCTCGACCAGGACGCGGTCGCCGAACCTGCGTGCCACCCCGGACTGGACAGCCGACCGTACCTCCGTGGCGATCAGCGCGAACTCGTCGTGGGCGGCGCCCACCAGTTGCACGATGCCGTCAAGGTCCTGGCGCCTCGTGCCGGCGGCGCTGAAGCGGCGGACGATCGAACCGGACAGTCTGGCCGGGTCCTGGAGGACGAAGCTGACCTGAGAGGCGGCGCGCAGGGCTTCGGGCAGCGGGGAGGCGTCCGGTCCTGCGGAGTCGGCGGTGGGGCGGGCCCGGACGATCCAGGCCCGCCCCACCGCCAGGTCGTTCTCCTCGGCGATCAGCCGCAGCCGTACCTTGTCCAGGCCCGTCAGGCCGCCCAGTTCGGCCCGGTCGGCCGACGTCACCGGGACGAAGCGGAGATCGAAGTCCCGGTGCGCCGGTGCGGGCAGCGAGGTGATCGGACGCGCCTGCACCGGGATCACCGCGTTGTCGGCGGTGACGCACAGCTCGATGTCCTGCGGCACCGCCCGGTGGTCGGTGACGGCTTTGCCCAGGCTCCGGATCTCCGCGATCAGCCCCAGCACGCGGGTCTCCAGCGCGGCGTCGCACCAGTCGGGCCGGTTGACCGTCCGCATGCCGTCACCCGAGAGCCGGACGGAGAGGGGCTCGGTCTCGCCGCCGACCAGCGCGCTTCCCGCGCCGGGAACCACGTCCAGCAGATAGCTCTCGCGGTCCCCGGTCACCGGGTCGGCGGTGAACAGCACGCCGGACAGGTCGGCCGGCACCTGTTCCTGCACGATCACCGAGATGGGAACACGCTCGCCGGCAGCCGCGCCGTCCCCGCTCGCGACCTCCGTCCCGCCGCCGGACTCGTCGGCTTTCACCCGCCCGGTGTAGTAGGCCGCACGGTCCGATTCGCCGGAGCGCGCGCAGCGCTCCACGGCCGCCGCCAGATTCTGGACCCCGACGCCCAGTTCCGTCACGAACTGCCCCGCGTACGAGGCGTGCGCGCCGTCCTCCGCGGCCGCCGACGAGCGGACGGCGAACGGCCGGCGCAGGCCGTGTTCGTCCACCAGCGACGCGAGCAGCCGCGCCAGCCCGTCCCGGTCTGAGAGGAGGGAGGACAGCGCACCGGCCGGCAGCACGAATCCCGGCGGGACGGGCAGGCCGATCGCGAGGAGTTCGCCCAGGCCTGCGGCCTTGCCGCCGACACGGCCGCTGTCGGCCGCGCGCAGGGAACTCAGGGCGGGGATGTCCATGAAGTACCTTTCGTGGTTCCGCTCCGGTCTGTCGCCCGGAAGGCGGGGGATGGGCCGGCCAGGATCAGAGAGCGAGGTCCGGCAGGGCGATCGCCTGCTGCCAGAGCTCCTGGTAGTGGTCGACGAGCAGGTGGAACAGCTTGAAGTCGTCCTTCTCGGAGATCCAGAAGGTCGGCCGTTCCATCGGCGGGAGGGTGTGGAGTATCGGCTCCACGTGCGCGTACCCCGAGTGCTTCTTGACGTCGAAGAGGATCACCGACGCCGTCGGGATGACGGGGTAGGCGCGTATCTCGATGTTGCGCTGCTGTTTGGGGGTCAGGCCCGCGTGCCAGTGCCGCAGGTGCGCCAGGTTCGCGCGCAGCACGGCTTCCAGGTTCGGGAAGCCGTGCACCGCCCCCATGTCGCCGATCCACGGCACCTTGTCGCCGTTGGCGTCGACGGGACTGAGCAGGGCGAGCCTGAAATGGCAGTCGGAGAGCGCCCGGTCGGCGATGGTGGGCAGCATGTGATGGACGACGTGGCCCAGTTGCAGCCCGTAGATCTCGACGGTCCGATGAGCTCCCTCAAGCTGTTCACCCAGCGCCGGGAGTTGGGAGCGGCCCGTGAACAGCAGACCGCCGCGGGCGCCTTTCAGTACGGTGTTCTGCCGGATCCGGATGTCGGCCGTGGCGAGCGCGATCAGGCCGAGCAGCAGGACGACGGTTGCGGAGAAGAGGACGTCGATCCACTTCCGGTTCTGCGTGAATCCGGAGACGATCTCGAGCACGGTGACCAGGACGGCGAGCAGGCACCCGGTGTACGCGTCGGGATACCGTCGTGCGCGGACTGCCCCCACGATCCGGGAAAAGAATCCCATCGGCGTCACAACTCCTTTACCGCCGGGCGTTGTTCGGACTCAGATCACGTCGCACACGGCGAGGGCGGCGATGGTCTTGGCGTCGACGATCCGGCCTTCGCGCACCATTGCGCGCACGTCGCCGCGCGGCACCAGGAAGCGCTGGATGAACTCGCCCTTGTCCGGGTGCGCGGGCCCCGGCACCAGACCGGTGGCCGCGTAGACGTAGGTCGTCTCGTCGGACAGGTGCGGACTGATCCGCAGGGTGCCGACCAACTCGACCTGGCCGGCCTGGAATCCGGTCTCCTCGCGCAGTTCCCGGACGGCTGTCCGCGCCGGGTCCTCGCGGGGCTCCACCCGGCCGGCGGGGGCCTCGATCACCCACGACTGCGGCGGGAAGCGGAACTGGCGGATCAGTACGAGATCGTCGCCGTCCAGCGCGACGATCAGGGCGATGGCGGGAAACCGTACGACGTGGGTCTCCATGCTCTGGCTTCCGGCCAGTTGAACGGTCCGAGAGTCCACGGAGATCCAGTCGCCGAACGAAGTGGTCCTGACGTCCGACGCGTTGACGGTCGGGGCGGGCATGTCGGTCATGGCTCCTCCTCACTCGTTCCGTTCGGCGACGAGCCGGACGAAGGACTGGTGGGGGTCCTTGTGGGTGCGGCCGTGCTGTTCCAGCAGGTAGGGCACGAACAGGTCGGAGGTGAGGTCGTAGAGCGTGCGGCGGCTGAAGTACCGCTTGGTGTCCCCCGGTTCCAGCTCGTAGTAGTCAGGGCCGAGTTGTCTGCCCTCGCCGCACTCGGGGTCGTCGACGGAGTTGACCATGACGCACAGCAGGCCGCCGGGGCGCAGGACCCGCTGGAACTCGGTCATGATCTCCCGGGTCGTCGGCAGGTCGAAGTAGTGGACGCTGAGGTGCGCGTAGACGACGTCGAAGGACCGGTCGTCGAAGGGGTGAGGGAAGTCCGCCAGGGAGGCGGTGACGCGTCGGACCGACGCGGACAGGGCCTCCTCGGGGAACTGGGCGAGGGCGAAGTCCGAGTGGTCCATCGCCGTCACCCGGTGTCCGGCCGCGGCGAAGTAGGCGCTGTCCTGCCCCTGCCCGCAGCCGGCGTCCAGTACCGCCGAGCCGGGCGGGAAGCGGCCGACGACCTCCTGTGCGAAGTAGGTGGGGGTACGGATCCAGTCGGTGCCCCGATACGAGCGGTGCTTGGTGTTCCAGAAGGTGGCAGTCATCGGTTCGGTGATCTCCAGGGGGAGCGTGTGTGCGGGCTTGCTGGTACTGCTCACGGCGACTGCGGCGGTGCGGCTCCCTCGGGCGGCACGGCGGCGGTCAGGCCGTCGATGACGCGGGCGGTGCCACGGGGCACCAGCGCGCGCCAGTCCTCCCCGGCGGCCATGCGCCGACGCACCTCGGTCGCGGTCACCCGGCGCGGATTTCCGGCTACCGCGGAGACGGCGTACCCGGCGGCCTCGAAGCGCCGGTACTTCTCCTCGTCCCAGGGCTCGTTGAGGGTGACCAGGTGGAGGCAGCCGCGGGGCAGGTAGTCGTCCCACGTGCCGGGGTCCGAGACGTCGAACGGCACGACACGCACGGTGCACGCGTCGGACGGCACCGCCTCCGGCAGGGAGGCGGTGACCATCTCCGCCCGTTCGAAGTAGGTGTAGGGGTTCGCGTCCTTGGTGTGCCGGTGGGCCGAGGTCCGTTCCTCGGCGAGCCGGCCCAGGGCGGGGTTGGTGATGCCCACGACGACGTTCCGGCTCCGGCGGGCGGCGATGCCGAGGTATTCGAGGTGTCCGAGGTGGAAGGGCTGGAAGCGCCCGTGGATCACGGTCCATCGCGGGTTCACGGCACACTCCGTGCGGTCGGTCCGGGGGCGCCGAACGGCGCCAGGTTGTCGAACAGCGCGGCGACGTCGCCCGGTGCGGTGCAGGCGTGCACGCTGACGCGCAGCCATTCCTTGGTCGCAGCGACCGACCAGCCCCGGGCGCGCAGGCGGGACTTCACGGCACGGTGGTCCGCGACGCGGGGCGAGCAGACCCGGACGATGCCGTACCCTCCCGGGGCCGATGCCGGGCCGAACATGCGGAAACCCGCGTGCACGGCGGCGACCGGCACGTCGGCGGCCGTCGTCCGGCACACCGAGGCCAGGTGCCGCGGGCCCGCCCGCTGGTAGGCGGACAGGGAAGCCAGCAGGCCGTCGAGCGCGGAGAGGTCCGGCAGGTTTCCCTCCAGGGCGGCCGCTCCTCCGCGCTCGCGGGGCCCCGGCTGCCACGCGCCGTCCGCCGCGGTACGTGCCTCGCAGTTGCGCGGGGACAGCAGCAGCGGGGAGAGCCCGTCCAGAACCCCGGGCGCGGCGATGACGAATCCGGCGCCCATCGGGCCGAGCAGCGCTTTGCGGCCCGAGGCGAGGAGGACGTCCACCCCGAGGGCGTCGAAGTCCACCGGGACGCGGCCCACCGACTGCGCCGCGTCCACGACCACCACGGCGGGTGACAACCTCTTTGCCAGGGCGGCGAGTTCGGCCACCGGTTGCAGTACCCCGTCGAGATGTGTCAGGTGGGTGCAGGCCACCACAGCCGTGCGCTCCGACAGCAGGAGGGCGGCGCGCTCCAGGTCGACCAGTCCGCTGGGCAGGCACGGCAGGGTGCGCAGCCGAACGTCGGCGCGCCGTCCCGCCAGCCGGCACCACGGCGCGGCGTGCGCGGGATGGTCCGCCGCGGTGACGAGCACCTCGCCGCCCGGCGGCACGGTGAGCCCGCCGGCCAGGGCAGAGGAAGCCTCGGAAACACTGCGGACGAGCGCCACCTCAGCGTCCGGTCGGGCGCCGAATACCGTCCTGATGCGCGCCCGCAGCGCGTCCAGGCCGGCCGTCCGTTCGCTCTGGAAGTCCGGCGGCGAACGGTGGGCGGCCGCCGCCGCGGAGAACTCCGCCACCGCCCGGACGCAGGCGCGGGAGAGCGGGGCGGTCGAGGCCCAGTCGAAGAACCGGCCGGTGTCGGACGCCGGTCGGAAATCGTCGTCGTGCACGGCGTGCTCAGTCATCTGCCGGCTTCCCCTTCCGCCGGGCGGTGGCGCCCTGCAACGACGCGAGGTGCTTCGCCAGTGCGGCGTCCCGGCGGCTGACCACCTGGTCCCATGAGCAGAGGAAGACGTCATCACCGATGGCCACCAGCTGCCGGTCGGGGAACGTGCCGCCCACCCGCACCCCCGTGGCGGGCGTCGGCCTGAGTTGCGGAAGCCCCCTGGCAGAGCCGTCCGGCGCGGCTGAGTCCGGTGCGACTCCGGTGAGGGCCGGGTGACCTGTGTGGATCATGGTCGGGCAGGCGTCCGACCGCAGCCGCCATCGGGTCAGGTCGGTCCGGGCCATCAGCCGCACCAGCAGCCGCTGCGGCAGGGTGCGGTCGCTGAGCGTGACGGACAGCCGCCGGTTGTAGAACACGGCGCACTGGCCGGCTCGTCGGGCGGCGACGAGCGACCCCCGGCGCCGGCGCAGCGCCGACCGGTACGCGTGGACCGCGTTGACGGCGGCACGCCGGTGCCAGTTGCGGTCGTGCATGCGCCAGAGCGGCGAGGTGCGCCCGCCGCCCGCCGCGCGGCGCAGGGCCCGCGCGAAGCCGCCGATGCGCGGGTCGCGGTAGAGCCTGGTCAGGTGGTCGGCGAGCAGCAGCGCCTGAGGCTCCAGCGAGTGCCGCCGGATCTCCCGTGCGAGGCGGTGGAAGTCCACGTCGTCCCGCGTCAGGGCCAGTGACACGGTGTCGTTGGCGTCCTTGACCGACACGTACCCGTCGGACAGGGCGTGGGCGAACATCACCAGCAGGGTCCCGGTGGGATTGACGCCCTGGTATCCGAGGTCCGGTGCGACGGGTTCGTAGAAGTCGGTCAGCGGGAAGTCGAGGTAGTCCCCGGCCCCCACCGAGTAGGTGCCGAAGTGGATGTCCACCCGGGAGAACCGGGCGCCGTCCACGCGGACCAGGAAGAGCTGGCCGTACTCGGCCCGTCCGTGCTCGAACTCCGCCTTGAACCAGGGGCATTCCTCCTCGTCGAAGACGTAGCCCCGTTCGCGCAGCAGCCGGACCACGGCGAGGCAGGCCGCCCAGTCGGGGACGTACACGTCGATGTCGCGGCTCCAGCGGGGCGACGGATCCCGGTAGAAACGGGCGTTGTTGAAGCCCTTGATGACCGCCAGGCCGGCGCCTGCCACCTCCGGTTGTCCGGCGAGCCAGGCCAGCTCCGAGCGCAGCAGCCGCAGATGGTCATCGAGACGCGCGGCCTCGGCGGCGTACCAGGACTTGGCGGCGGCGGCCCGCGCACGGTGGGCTTGGGGCCCCGAGACCGCCAACTGGCCCAGCCCGTACTGGAACTGGGGAATGGCCTTGTGCACCCGCAGGACGTCGCCGACCGCCCTGCGCCGGCCCTCCAGCCGGTGAAGTCCCGCCGCCGCGTGCTCGGTCCGTTCCGGGTCGACGAACATCGTCGCCCAGGTGTCGAGCACCGACGACGCGAACCGGTTGCCGCCCCTCGCCCGCCCGCTCACGACAGTGCCTCCAGTTCGGGCAGGCGCGGTACAGCGCAGAGCTCCAGGGTGTCCCGCAGCGACATGAGCACCTCGTCGAAGGGCCGCTCGCCGTCGAGTCGGTACACCGCGGGATGACCCCTCAAGTCGGCCTCCCACTGGGCGAGCATGCACTCCTGGAAGCGGACGAAGCCGGCCGCCTGCCCGCCCGGATCGTCGAACCTCTCGTACGGTGCGCAGGTCCCGCCCCTGCGCGCCCAGGCCGTGCGCGGGTCCACGTCGAGCAGCACCACCGCGTCCGGCACCGGCAGCAGTTGGCGCAACTCGTCGAGCGCCGGGCTCAGGCGGCCGAGGGCACGCTCCTTCGCCAGCACCTTGTACCAGTACGAGTCCAGCAGGACGTTCCGGCCTTCGACGACTTCCGGTCGCACCAAGTACTCGTACTGGGCCACAATGTGACCCCCGATGAACATCGCGCGCGGCATGTCGGAGAGCCGGTCCTTGATGGCGCTGGGTGCGTCTGGTGCCATGACGGCGGGTAGTTCGTGGTTGCGGAGGTCGCGCCAGCCGACGGTGGCGAACGTGCCGCCGCGCAGAGCAGAGAGGAGACTGGTCTTGCCGCTTCCGTCGATCCCGAGCAGCACGATGAAGAGTCCTCTGGTGGCGCTGTCCATGTCTTCTCCTCGCCCTCACGCGCTCGATCCCGCGCACTGCCGACCGCACGGCACCCACCATGCGCCCCGCAGCGGCGCACTGCCGACGGGTTTCCTGCCACAGGAAACCCGGGGAAACACTGGCGGCCGGATCGCCGCAGCTCAGCGGCCGGAAAACCGCGAGCGGACGCAGGAGTTGTGCAACCCCCCGTCACCCGGAAGCAGGGCGCGTGGGGGACAGCGGCGGCGATCCGCCGCGAGCGGCACGCCGACAAGCCGGGCAGGAGCACGTTCGGCATGACCGGCCGGGAGTTGTATGGAAGGGAGGGGACCGGCCAAGGCGCGGGCGCGGCGGCCGGATTCGGTCCGTCACTGCGCAGGCGGCGGACCGCCGCGGGATTGTCCCTGGCCGACCTCTCCCGCCTCGTGCACTACAGCAAGGGCTACCTCAGCAAGGTCGAGAGGGGACTGGTCTTACCGAGCGCCGAGCTCGCGCGCCTGTGCGGCGACGTGCTCGGCCCCGACGATCTGTCCCCCGCCGCGCGGGCGCCCGCGGACGCGGCCCGGCAGGTTCCGGGGCAGCGTTACGCCCTCCCCGAGCCGAGCGGGCACTTCGTCGGCCGAGAGGACGAGACGAAGCTGATCGAGTCGCTCGTCCTGGATCCCGGACCCCGCCGGCGTGCCGGGACGGTGCTGTGCGCGATCACCGGGATGGCCGGCGTGGGCAAGACGGCGCTGGCGCTGCGGATCGCCCACCGAGCGGAGGCCCACTTCGCCGACGGCTGTCTCTACCTCGACCTGCACGGCTACTCGCAGGACCTGCCCGCTGTCACGGTCGCGGACGCCCTGGACCGGTTGCTGCGCATGCTGGGCATGCCCGCCGAGACCATTCCCCACCACGTGGAGGACCGGGCCGCCGTCTACCGGGGGGCCATGACCGGCCGACGGGCTCTGGTGGTCCTGGACAACGCCGTCGACTCCCACCAGATCAGGCCGCTGCTGCCCCGCGAACCGGGCTGCCCCGTCCTCGTGACCAGCCGGAGTGCCCTGCCCTCCCTGGACGAGGGCCACCACGTCCCGCTGGGTCCGCTGCCGGCACTCGACGCGGTGGCACTGTTCAGCAGCGTCTCCGGGATCGGCACGGGCGACCGGGGCACTTCCGGCGGGGGCCCGCCCCCGGCGGGGGTACGCGACGTCGTCGAACTGTGCGGCCGGCTGCCGCTCGCGCTGCGCATCGCGGCCACCCGGTGCCGGCCCGGCGGACCGCGGACGGTGGCGGACTTCGCGCTGCGGCTGGCCGATCGGCGCTGGGGACTGGCCGAACTGGACGACGGGGAGCGCAGTGTGGTTGCGCCGCTCACCGTCTCCTTCGACGCGCTCGGCCCCTCCGAACAGCACCTGTTCGCGCTGCTCGGCCTGTTGCCGGGCGACGACTGCAACGCTGTGTCGGCCGCCGTCATGGCCGGCTGGGACCTGCCCGCCGCGGAGCGGGCACTGGACCGGCTGGCCGACGCCCACCTGCTGGTGCGGACCCGTCCCGGCCGCTTCCGACTGCACGACCTGCTGAGGGTGTTCGCCCGGCAGGTCGCGGACCGCAGGTTCGCGCAGGGCACTCGGGCGGCGGTGACCGCACGGCTGGCCGGGTACTACGTCGCCGCGGCCGACGCGATGGGGCGCGTGCTGGCACCGCACCGCTACCGCATCCCGGTCACCGACGGCCTGGACGTGACCGCCGCGCTGCTGCCGCCTGTCACCGGACACGACGAGTCGCTGGCGTGGTTCGCCGCGGAGCAGGAGACCGTCGTGGCCCTGGTCCGGGAGAGCGCCCGGCTCGGCATGGACACCGAGTGCTGGCGACTGGCGTACGTCCTGCGGGACTTCTTCTTCCTCACCAAGCGATGGGACGCCTGGGTCGCCAGCCACCGTGAGGCCCTGCTCGCCGCGCACCGAGCCGCCGATCCCGCCGCCGAGGCGGTCACCGCGAACAACCTCGGCCTGGCCCTGATCGAGACCGGTGACCTCGACGGCGCCGCTGCGCACTACGAACGCGCCCACCGCATCTTCCGCGACATCGGCGACGAGCACGGTGCGGCCAACGCCGTAGGCAACCGGGCCTGGGTGCACTTCTACCGGGGCGAACACGCCGAGGCCCTGGGGGAGTTCAGCACAGCACTGGCCTATTACACGCGCAGCGGTGCCCGCCGCAATGTCGCCATCACGCTGCGCGGCATCGGCCTGACCGAGGTGGAGCTGCGCCAGTTCGACGCCGCCATCGGGCATTTGAAGACCGCGCTCGCCACCCTGGACGACCTGGGCCTGCAACTGGACACGGCCATGGCACTGAACTGCCTCGGCGAGGCCTACCTGCGCAGCGGCCGGCCGCGGGAGGGCGCCGTGCGGCTGGAGCGTGCCGTCGCCGTCAGCCGCATGTGCGGCAGCCGCCACGAGGAGACGAGGGCGCTGCACCATCTCGCCCTGGCAACGGCGGAGTTGTCCGGCGCGGTGCCGCACACCGACCGGGAGATCCGGCAGGACGGGTGAGGGGGAGGCCGTGGGTTCGGCGGGAGCGGAGGGTGCGGTGCGTTCCGGGCACAGGTACGACGTGTTCCTCAGTTACGCCTGGGAGGACATCGACCTGGCGGTGCGCCTCCAGGAACTCCTGGAGGCCCGCGGCCTGTCGGTCTTCAGGGACGTCACCGGCATGCGGGACTACGACGACATCCCGACCGTCATCCGCGCCGCCCTCGACGGCTCACGGACCCTGGTGGCCCTCTACACGCCCAGTTTCCCGGAGAGCCAGTACTGCCGCTGGGAGATGTACACGGCGCTGACCCGCTCCTACCACCTGTCCGGGCAGACCCGCCGGGTGATGGCGGTCGTGCGTGGCATGGAGTTCTCCCAGGTGCTGTCCTCCCGGCTGAAGTACCTGCGCCTGCCCGCCGTCACGGCCGCGCTGGCCGACGTGTCGGACTCCGTGCAACAGCTGGTCGACGGCATGGACCACCGAACCTTCGGCGACGCTCCCGAACCACCGGTGCCGTCCTGGTATCCGGAACCGGCCGTCGGCAGTCGGCACTTCCGCGGCCGACTACAGGAGCTGTGGCAGATCCGGGACGCCTTCGACGGCGACGACGGGGCGGGCAGCGACCTCCCGCCCGTGGTGTTCCTGGTCGGGGGCGGCGGCACCGGCAAGACGATGCTCGCGGAACAGTACGGGCGGCTGTTCGCCGAGGACCATCCGGGCGGCGTGTTCGTCCTCGGGGGGCTCGGCTCCCACCTGGACGGCTCCCGGGACCCGCTGCGGGTGGCAGCCCTGGTGGACGACCGGATCACGGCCATCGCCCGCCTTCTGGAACTCGTCGGACCCGATGCGCCGGCCGCGGCGGCCCGCGCGGCGCTGAGCACGCGTCTGAGTGGCACCGGCATGCCTTACCTGTGGATCCTCGACGACCTGCCGGCCGGGGTGGACACGGCCGTCTTCCGCACCCTGGTCGCTCCCACGGCGCTGGGTAGAACGCTCGTGACGTCCCGCGCCCCGGGACCCGGGGGTCAGGGGGCGCGCATCGACGTCGGGGAACTGGGTGAACTGGACTCCCTGGCGCTGCTGTCGAGCAGACTGTCGCCGTCCCCCGGTGCGGAGCGCCAGGCACGCCGGAGGCTGGCGCAAGCTCTGGGGCGCCATCCGCTGGCGATGGCTGTCGCGGCGGAACTCGTCGCGCTGCCGGAGACCGGCGGCTTCGCAGGTCTCCTCGCCTCCTTCGCCGAGCCCAGCCCGGACGTCCTGGAGACCGCGGAGCGGCTCGGCGTCCATCTGCCGACGGCCCACGGCGTCAGCATCTGCGCCACCCTGCTGCGCGGGATCGACCGGCTGACGCCCGACGGCCTCACCGTCATGCGGCTGGCGTCCCTGCTGGCGCCGGCGCCGTTCTCACCAGACCTGCTCACGGACATCCTCGCGGAGTCGGAGTCGGAGTCGAAGGCGGACCGGGACCGGTCGGACCGGGACCGGCCGGACCGGGAGGAGCGGGACCGGCGGGAGTTCCGGGAGTCGGTCCGCCGCGGTCTCGCCGAGGCCGAGCGGCTGGCGCTGGCCCGCCCCGAGGGCACGGGGAGCTGGAGCGTGCACGCCCTCGTCAGCCGAACCGTCCGGCTCGCCGACCACGACGACACCGCGCGCGAACGCGCTCGCCGGGCCGCCGTCCGGGTGCTCGGGGAGAGGCTGGAAGGACCCGCGGCGGGTGCCGCCGCCCGGCTCAGGACCTTCGAGGCGCTTCCGCACGTGCGGACGGTCGCCGTCGCGCTGGCGGAGCAGGACGACCAGCATCTCCTGAACGAGGCGGGCCGGGCGCGTTCCGAGAGCGGTGACTCCGCGACCGGGCTCGGACTACTGCGCGTGCTCCACGACGGGTGCGTCGCGGCTCTCGGTCCGTCCGACATCACCACCCTGCGTGTACTGGCCGGACTGGCGGTCGCCCACGGGATGTGCGGAGACCACGACACGGCGGTGCGCCTCAAGCACCAGGCGTACGAAGGGCTCGCCGCCCTCCTGGGACCGCACCACCCCGACACCCTGACGGCGCTCAACAACGTCGGAGTGACCGAGCTCGACCGCGGCGAGTACCGCACGGCATGGCGGGTGTTCGGGCAGGTGTACCGGGCGAGGTCCCGCAGGAACAGCGCGCAGCACCCGGACACCCTGCTGGCGCTGGCCAACGCCGCGGTCGCCGCCTCCCTGGAGGGCCGCCACGCGTTGGCCCTGCGGCTGCGCACCTCCTTGCTCGCCCGCACGGCCCGGGTGCTGGGCACCCGGCACCCGCAGTACGCGGACGCGCTGAACGGCATGGGCACCACCGCGTACGCGCTCGGGCACCACGCGGAGGCGGCCGACTGGTTCGACCGGGCGTACCGGCTGCGCCGGGACCTGTACGGGGAGCAGCACGGCGACACCCTCGACGCGCTGGAGAACCGCCTGATCGCCGCGTCGGCCGACCGGGACGGGACGGCGGGCCCGGACCACGAGGAGGAGGGCTTCCGCGAGGTGTACCGGTGCAGGCTCGACCTCCAGGGGCCGTCCCACCCGGCGACGGTCACGACCCTGCGCCACTGCCTCGTCGCCTGCCGCGGCGGGACAGCCGCCGACGGCCCGGCCGGCGACGAGGGTCCGCCCCTGCCGACGCCCCGGATGGAGCCTGTGCAGACGCTTCCGCACAGGGTGGCGTCCGGCGGTGTCCGCCTGGAGGCCGACGACATGGACCGCAGGATCGAGACCTTCGAACTGGCCTGCTCCGCACAGGAATTGATGGCAGACAGCGGCGAGGACGACGAGGTGCGGGCGCTGATGACGCAGCTCTGGCTGGCGCATGCCACCGCCCTGATGGACCAGATGGACGGGCAGCGCGACGTCGCCCTCGCCGTCGCGGAGGACACCGAGGCGGGTCTGGCCCGGGAGCTCGGACGTGACCATCCCCTCACCCGGACCGCGACGTCCCTGTGCCGGTGGATCGAGGAGTTGGTCGACGCGGCGGTGGAGTGGCCGGGGGAAGGACGGACCTCCGTCGACTGACGGCGTGCCGGTGACGACAGGGGGCGACCAGTGGCCGGCCGGGGACCGGTGGCTGTCCCCGACCAGGCATCGCCAGGGATGCCCGTCCGGGCGCCGAAGGGGAACGCGGCCCCACCTGGCGCACGGCCAGCAGATCATCTACGTCCCCGGCCGGACCGGGCACCCCGCGCCGAGTTCCTGCCGCGGAGACGGGAAGACGGACGCGAAGGCCGCCTTCGTCATCGCCGACCAGGCGCGCATGCGCCGTGACCTGCAGCCCCTGCAGGAGCGGGACGAGATCGCGGTCGATCTGCGGATCCTCACCGCCCGCCGCTACGACCTGTCCGCGGGCCGCACCCGCGCCATCAACCGGCTTCGCGCCCAACTGCTGGAGTACTTTCCGGCTCTTGAGCGTGCGTTCGACTGCATCAGGCTTGACGATCCACATCGGAAATCACTGTCTCCTTGTGATTGTGAGGATGCTGTAGGTGACAGGAGATAGGGCTTTCGGCTTCCAAAGACCCTCCCTAACCTCCGGTACTCATGACCACAGAACACGCGCAGCAGTCTCAGGGGCACGGTGGACACAGCCGCAGGCGCTTCCTGACGGCGACCGGCGGAGCGGTCGCCGGAGTCGTCGGCGGGGGAGCGGTCGGCGCCTCAGGGGCTGCCGGCAGGGCTGCCGCAGCTTCTTCCGGCAAACGCGTCGCCGTCCTCGGCGGCGGAGTCTCCGGCCTCAGCGCCGCTCAGGAACTCGCCGAACGGGGCTACGAGGTCACGGTCTACGAGTACTACGACGCCCTCGGTGGCAAGGCCCGCTCGATGCACGTCCCCGGGACCGGAACCGGCGGCCGCAAGCCGCTTCCCGGCGAGCACGGCTTCCGCTTCTTCCCCGGCTTCTACCGGAATCTGCCGGACACCATGCGCCGCATCCCCTTCCCCGGCAAGGCGAACGGCGTCCACGGCAATCTCCGAAGTGGCACAGAGGAGTTGTTCGCACGCGGCTCGGGCCGCCCGGACCTGCACTTCCCACTCCGCCGGGTCACCACCCCGCCCGCCCCCGGCGACCTGACCCCGACCTGGATCCGCGACCAGATCCTGTCGGTGCTGGACCTCGGCACTCACCTGCCGGCCCACGAGGCCGCCTACTTCGCCGACCGCCTCCTGGTCCACCTCACCAGTTGCGACGCCCGCCGCGAGGACGAGTGGGAGAAGGTCGCATGGTGGGACTTCATCCGGGCCGGCGAGATGAGCCGCGAATACCAGGTGCTGCTCGGCATCGGCCAGACCCGCAACCTCGTCGCCACCCGCGCCGAGATCGCCTCCACCCGCACCGTCGGCCGCGTCATCATCGAGGCCCTCATCCTGTGGGGCCTGCTCGGCCGCGGCATGGACGGCGACGCGGACGTCGACCGGGTGCTGAACGCCCCGACCAGCGAGGCGTGGATCGACCCCTGGGAGACGCATCTGCGCTCCCTGGGCGTCGAGTTCGTGCTCGGCACCGAGGTCCGGGAGGTGGTCTATGGCGGCGGCCGGGTGACCGGCGTACGGGTGGCGGCGCGCGACGGCAGCCGGCAGCGCACCATCACCGCCGACCACTACGTCTCCGCCCTCCCGGTCGAGCACGCGCGTGTGACCTGGGGCCCGGCCCTGCGTGCCGCCGACCCGCAACTCGGGCGGTGCGACGCGCTGAAGACGGACTGGATGACCGGCGTGATGTTCTACCTGCGCACGCCCACCCCCGTGGTGCACGGCCACATCAACTGCCTCGACTCACCGTGGGCGGTCACCGGAATCGGCCAGACGCAGTTCTGGGACGGGCGGGACTTTTCACGCGACTACGGAGACGGGCAGGCACACGAGTGCCTGTCCACGATCATCTCCGAGTGGGACAAGCCCGGCATCCTGTACGGCAAGACGGCCCGCGAGTGCACCAAGGACGAGATCGTCGCCGAACTGTGGGCCCAGCTGAAGGACGGGCTGAACGACTCCGGCAAGACGACACTCAGGGACGGGGACCGGCTCGGCTGGTTCATGGACCCGGCGGTGACGGGCCTCGGCGGCCCCGATCCGCAGAACCGTGAACAGCTCCTCATCCACCCCACCGGCACCCTCTATCATCGCCCGTCGGCGAGGACGGCGGTGCCGAACTTCTTCCTCGCGGGCGACTACGTCCGCACGGATGTGGACCTGGCGACCATGGAAGGCGCCAACGAGTCCGCGCGACGCGCCGTCAACGCACTCCTGGACGCGGACAGTTCGGGCGCCGAGCGGTGTCACGTCTGGGAGTTGTTCCGGCCGCCGGAGATGGAGCCCCTGAAGCGGGTCGACGAGGTGCGCTATCGGCTGGGGCTGCCCAACACCTTCGACCTGGGGTAGCACCCGGTACCGAGGGGTGTCGGATCGGAAAGGCCGCTGTCCCGAGCACCTGGCCGCCGTCGCCGACCAGCTCAACCGCCGTTCGCGCAAAACGCCCGGATCATCGTGGCACCCACCCGGGTCGGGACGCTCGGCCACGCCGCCGTCACGCTCGACCCCGTCGACGCACCACTGTCACTCTGGCAGCCCGGTACCCATGACGGCATGCAGCTGAACCACGAACCGGGTACCTTCGCCGGCATCAGCCTTCTCACCGACCACTGCGCGCATGCCGCCGCCTTCTACCGACCAGCACTGCACTGGAACTCCAACCCCCAGCACACCGAGTTCCGGTTGCCGGACGACTCCATCGCCGCCACCGGCCCGCCGCCGGCGAAACCAACGGCGCAGCGGTCACTCTGGCCGGTCAGTTTCGCCGGCAACAGACCCCAGAGAGTCTCTTCTCGGACAGGGTGACGTCGTCTTCGAGCCGGGGATCGGCTGCTCTGGCGGCCAGGACTGAGGCCATCTCCCGACTTGCCCGCCGTATGCGTGCGGGCAGGCCTTCCGTGTGCGCGTCGCTGCCGGATCCCCAGTCCTCCGACGCCGCGTACACGCCGGTCGGGACGACCACGGCCCGCAGGTAGGTGAAGAGCGGGCGCACCGCGTGTTCCAGGACCAGCGAGTGGCGGGGTGTACCACCCGTAGCCGCGATCAGGACCGGTTTGCCCGTGAGGGCGTCCGGATCGATCAGATCGAAGAAGGACTTGAACAGCCCGCTGTACGAGGCGGCGAACACGGGTGTCACGGCGACCAGGCCGTCGGCCCCCGTCACCGCTTCGATCGCATCGGCCAGCTGCGGTGGGGGGAAGCCGGTCACGAGGTTGTTGGCGATGGCGACAGCCAGGGCGCGCATCTCGACGACATCGACTTCCGCCTTGTGGCCTTGATCGGCGAGTTCCTCGCCGACCGTGTCGGTGAGACGGTCCGCCAGCAGACGTGTGGACGAGGGGGTACTCAGACCTGCGGATACAGCGATGAGTCTCATACGGCGGTCGCCCCTTCCCCGGAGGCTTCCGAAGCGGCGGCGAGCAGGGACTGGTGGGTCGGTGCCTCCGGCACGTCCGCCGGACGGCCCTTCGCGAACTCCTTGCGCAGGACCGGGACGACCTCCTCGCCGAGCATGTCGAGCTGCTCCAGCACGGTCTTCAGCGGCAGCCCCGCGTGGTCCATCAGGAACAGCTGACGCTGGTAGTCGCCCGCGTACTCGCGGAAGGCCAGCGTCTTCTCGATGACCTGCTGCGGCGAGCCCACCGTCAGCGGGGTCTGCTCGGTGAAGTCCTCCAGGGAGGGCCCGTGGCCGTAGACCGGCGCGTTGTCGAAGTACGG
>NZ_JBFBJL010000032.1:0-107614 GCF_040686075.1 Streptomyces sp. NPDC086519 | reverse complement strand
TGTGTTGGGGGGCGCGGCGGGGTTCGGGGGGGGGGCGGGGGTGTTGTGTTTTTCTTTTGGGGCGTTGCTGGTGGGGGCCCCGGGGGGTTCTCCCCCCGGGCGCCCACCGCTGTGTCCGGTGGCGGTCAGCCGGTGTTGCGCAGGCCTGCCGCCACGCCGTTGACGGTGAGCAGCAGGGCGCGGGCGAGCAGCGGGTCGGCCTGCTCTCCGGCCGCCGCCGCGTCGCGCTGGCGCTTGAGCAGGGCGACCTGGAGGTAGGAGATCGGGTCCAGGTAGGCGTCGCGGATGGTGAAGGTCTGCTTGAGGACCGGGGTGGCGTCGAGGAGTTCGGCCTCTCCGGTGATCTTCAGGACTTCGGCGACGGTCAGTTCGTGTTCTTCACGGATGGTGTCGAACACGTGCTTGAGTTCGTCGGGGACGAGCGTGTCCACGTAGTGCTGGGCGATCCGCAGGTCGGTCTTGGCGAGGGTCATCTCGACGTTGGAGATGAAGTTGCGGAAGAAGTGCCACTGTTCGTGCATCTCGTCGAGGACGGTGTCCAGGCCCGCTTCGCGCAGCGCCTTCAGGCCGGAGCCGACGCCGAACCAGCCGGGGACGATCTGCCGGGACTGGGTCCAGCCGAACACCCACGGGATGGCGCGCAGGCCGTCGAGCGAGACGCCGGAGCCGGGGCGGCGGGAGGGCCGGGAGCCCAGGTGCAGGTCGGCGAGCTGGTCCACCGGCGTCGACGCGAGGAAGTACGTCGGCAGGTCCGGGTCTTCCACCAGGCGGCGGTAGGCGGCGTGGGCGGCGTCGGAGACGACGTCCATGGCGGCGTCCCAGCGGGCGAGCGCCTCCACGGACTGGCGGGGGGCGGTGTGCAGGGCGGAGGCCTGCAGGGTGGCCGCGACCGTGAGTTCCAGGTTCTCCCTGGCCAGGGACGGGATCAGGTACTTGTCGGAGATGACCTCGCCCTGTTCGGTGACCTTGATCTCGCCCTCCAGGGTGCCCCAGGGCTGGGCGAGGATGGCGTCGTGGGAGGGGCCGCCGCCGCGGCCGACGGTGCCGCCGCGGCCGTGGAAGAGGCGCAGGCGTACGCCGTAGCGGTGGGCGACGTCGCGCAGTCGGCGCTGGGCGCGGTGGATCTCCCACTGGGAGGTGGTGATGCCGCCGAACTTGGAGGAGTCGGAGTAGCCGAGCATGACTTCCTGGACGTCTCCGCGCAGTGCCACCAGCCGGCGGTACGAGGGGTCGGAGAGCATGTCCTCCAGGATGGTGTCGGCGGCCTTGAGCTCGTCGGTGGTCTCCAGGAGCGGCACGATGCCGATCTTCGCCCAGCCGGCGTGCAGGTCGACGAGGCCTGCCTCGCGGGCGAGGACGGCGGCGGCGAAGACGTCGTCGGCGCCCTGGCACATGGAGATGATGTAGGACTCGACGACCTCGGGGCCGAAGATCTCCAGGGCCTTCTTCACGGTCTCGAAGACGCCGAGGGTCTTGGCGCCGGCCGCGTCGACGGGCGCCGGGGTGGGGGCGAGCGGCCTTCTGGACCTGAGTTCCTTGGCGAGCAGCTTGGCGCGGTACTCGCGGGGCATGTCGGCGTAGCGCCAGGACTCCTCGCCGAGGCGGTCGAAGAGCTGGCCGAGGGCGTGGTGGTGGGCGTCGGCGTGTTCGCGGACGTCCATGGTGGCGAGCTGGAGGCCGAACGCGGCGAGGGTGCGGATCGTACGGGCCAGGCGGCCGTCGGCGAACAGGCCGCCGCGGTGTCCGCGCAGGGAGGCCTGGATCAGGCGCAGGTCGCTGAGGAGTTCGGCGGTGCCGAGGTAGTCGCGGCCGGGTTCGTGGGGGGTGCCGGTGGCCAGGCGCTGCTTGGTGTTGGTCAGCTTCTGCCGGATGCAGGTGGCCTTGAGGCGGTAGGGCTCCTCGGCGTTGAGGCGCTTGTAGCGGGGGCTGATTTCGGGCAGGCGTTCGAGATCGCTGCGGAGGGACTCCAGCAGTTCCTCTGTGGCGCCCGTGTAGCGGATGGAGTTGGAGAGGAAGCCGCGGAGCTCGTCGATCGTCTCCAGGGCGTCGTTGATGCCGTGCTCGTGCTGGAGGATGAGGACGTCCCAGGTGACCTGGGGGGTGACGTTGGGGTTGCCGTCGCGGTCGCCGCCGATCCAGGTGCCGAACGTGAGGGGCCGGGTGTCGTCGGGGAGCCTGACGCCGACCCGCTCCAGTTCCGCGGTCAGGTCCTCCAGGACGTCTCCGACGGCGTCGGCGTGCAGCTCGTCCAGGTAGTAGATGGCGTTGCGGGCCTCGTCGGCGGGCTCCGGGCGGACGACGCGCAGTTCGTCCGTCTGCCACACGAGGTCGATGTTCTCGGCGAGGCGGATGTCGGTGCGGCGGCGGTCGGACTCGATGACCGGTGTGTCCAGGAGCGCGGCGATGCGCCGGAGCTTGTTGAGGACGGAGCGGCGCGCGGCCTCGGTGGGGTGCGCCGTGAACACGGGACGGACGTTGAGGTTGTGCACGCTCTGGCGCAGGTGTTCGGGGTCGGCGTCCTTGAGCAGGTCGGCGGTGCGGGCGAGGGCGCCGCCCTCGGCGGCACGGCGGGCGCGCAGCTCGCGGCCGCGGTGCACCTGCTCGGTGACGTTGGCGAGGTGGAAGTAGGTGGAGAAGGCTCGGACCAGCTTGGCGGCGGTCTCCAGTTCGGTCCCGCGCAGCAGTTCGGCGGCGGCCTCGCCGTCCTCGCGGGTGAGGCGGCGGACTCTCTCGACGAGTTCCAGCAGCTCGGGGCCCTCCTGGCGGACGAGAGTCTCGCCGAGAAGGTCACCCAGCCGGCGGATGTCGGCGCGCAGCTCGCTGCCGGTCGTGGTGGTCTGGTCGTCGGCACTGCTCACAGGTGCGGCTCCTTGCAGTGTTGAAGCTCGTCTGGAGGGAACCCGTCAGGCGGCCGGGCGGCAGGCGGGACCTGTCCGCATACGGGCCGGACATCCGGGAAGGAAACACAGCGGACCGCGCTGTCCGACCGACTCCAAGGATAGGTGTCCATGAGGACGCGCAGGCTCTGGGGCTCTTGCTGCGAGACGCCTCGCTGCCATACTTACGTTGCCGTAGGTTACGGAACCGTAGGGAAGTACCTCTATCGTCCCGTTCGGTCGCCGCGGATCGGCACCTCTCAAACCCTCGACCCCACAGGGGACGCGCATGACCTCCTCTAGTTCCAATGTGATCGAAGACGCCCACAAGCCGGCTGGTTCGACTGGTCCGTCGGCCACTCTGGGCGGCGAGCAGAAGGGTTCGATCGAGCAGCTCACTCTGCTGCTGTTCATCGTCGTACCGTTCCTCGCGCTGCTGGCGGCGGTGCCGTTGGCGTGGGGCTGGGGCGTGAGCTGGCTCGACCTGGGCCTGCTGGTGTTCTTCTACTACCTGGGCTGTCACGGCGTGACCATCGGTTACCACCGTTATTTCACCCACGGCTCGTTCAAGGCGAAGCGGCCGCTCAGGATCGCGCTGGCGGTCGCGGGCTCGATGGCGGTGGAGGGCCCGCTGGTGCGCTGGGTGGCCGACCACCGCAAGCATCACAAGTTCTCCGACGCCGAGGGAGACCCGCACTCGCCGTGGCGGTACGGGGAGACCGTGCCGGCACTCATCAAGGGCCTGTGGTGGGCGCACATCGCCTGGATGTTCGACGAGGAGCAGACCTCGCAGGAGAAGTACGCGCCGGATCTGATCAAGGACCCGGCGATCCGGACGATCTCCCGGCAGTTCGTCTACTGGACCATCCTGTCGCTGGCGCTGCCGCCGCTGATCGGCGGTCTGGTGACGATGTCCTGGTGGGGTGCGTTCACCGCGTTCTTCTGGGGTTCACTCGTCCGGGTGGCGCTGCTTCACCATGTGACGTGGTCGATCAACTCGATCTGCCACGCGGTGGGCAAGCGGCCGTTCAAGTCGCGGGACCGCTCGGGCAACGTGTGGTGGCTGGCGGTGCTGTCCTGCGGCGAGTCCTGGCACAACCTGCACCACGCCGACCCGACCTCGGCGCGGCACGGTGTGGAGCGCGGTCAGCTGGACTCCTCGGCGCGGATCATCCGCTGGTGCGAGCAGCTGGGCTGGGCGTACGACGTGCGCTGGCCGTCACGCTCACGTATCGATTCGCGCCGTAACACCGGGGAAGGCGGCTCCCGGCAGGGGGCCGAGAGCGCGAAGGCGGCATGATTGACGCCGTGGCGACCGACTCCAGCACCCCCAGTCCCGACAAGCAGCGGCGGGCGCGTCGTACCCGCATGACCGGTGCGGAGCGCCGCCAGCAGTTGTTGGAGATCGGTCGCACCCTCTTCGCCGCGAAGGGTTTCGAGGGCACCTCGGTGGAGGAGATCGCGGCGAAGGCCGGGGTCTCCAAGCCGGTGGTGTACGAGCATTTCGGCGGCAAGGAGGGGCTGTACGCGGTGGTGGTGGACCGGGAGATGCGGCGCCTGCTGGACATGGTGACCGGCTCGCTGACCGCCGGTCACCCTCGCGAGCTGTGCGAGCAGGCCGCGTTCGCGCTGCTCGACTACATCGAGGAGTACACCGACGGCTTCCGGATCCTGGTCCGGGACTCCCCCATCCCGCAGTCCACGGGTACCTTCGCCTCGCTCATCTCGGACATCGCGACCCAGGTGGAGGACATCCTGGGCCGCGAGTTCAAGAGCCGTGGCTTCGACCCCAAGCTGGCCCCGCTGTACGCGCAGGCGCTGGTGGGCATGGTCGCGCTGACCGGCCAGTGGTGGCTGGACGTGCGCCGGCCGAAGAAGGCGGAGGTCGCCGCCCACCTGGTGAACCTGGCCTGGCACGGTCTGGACGGCCTGGAGCAGAGGCCGCGGCTGATAGGCCACCGCAAGGCCTGAGCCGTGCGCGCGCTCGGGGCGCTCGGGTCGCTCAGTGCTTGAAGATGTCCTTCATCTTCTCCTTGGCCTGGCGCGCGTCGCCCTTCGACTGCTCCAGGCGGCCTTCGGCCTCCAGCGGCACATCGTGCGTCGCGCGCCCGCCGATCTCCTTGGCCTTGCCCTTGATCTGTTCCTTCTTGCCTTTGGCCTTCTGATGTCCTGACACCGTCGGTCCCTCCTGACACGGATAGGTGCGTGGGGTCATTGCTCCGGGTAACCAGGAGCGCGCCGGGGCAAACGGTGCTCAGCGCACCGGCTCCAGGAACTCCAGCCGGTTGCCGACGGGGTCCTCGGAGTAGAAGCGGCGGTGGCCGGGGAGGTCGTCGTCCCAGGTGACGGGCGCGCCGTGGGCGGTCAGCCGGGCGGCGTAGGCGTCGATGCCCGTGACCCGCAGACCGGGGTGGGCCTTGCGAGCGGGTCGGAAGTCCTCCGTCACGCCCAGGTGGAGCCGGACGGTACCGGCCTCGAACCAGCAGCCGCCGCGCGCCGCGAGCACGGGCGGCTTGGGCACCTCCGTCATGCCGAGGGTGTCCCCGTAGTAGGCCCGCAGCGCGTCCTCCGAGCCGGGCGGGGCGGCGAGCTGGACGTGGTCGACGGCGGTGAGCATCAGCCCTCCCTGCGGGCGACGGCGAACAGGCGGCGAAAGGGCAGGAGCGTCCCGTAGGGGACGCTCGGGTAGGCCTGCCGCAGCAGGTCGCGGTAGTCGGCGACGAAGGCGTCCCGGGCCTGGGGGTCGTCGCCGAGGGCGGTGAGGGCGGGGCGCAGACCGGTGCCCTTGGCCCAGTCCAGGACGGGGTCCTCGCCGTTGAGGACGTGCAGGTAGGTGGTCTCCCAGACGTCGGTGGCGCAGCCGAGGCGGGCGAGCCGGTCGAGGTAGACGGCCGGCGGGTGGACGGAGTCCTCGTGGCGCAGCACGTCGGCGAGCCGGGCCTTCCAGCGGGGCGTGGCGGCGAGCTCGCGCATCAGGGCGTGCAGGGGTGCGTCGATGTTGTTCGGCACCTGGAAGGCGAAGCTGCCGCCGGGAGCGAGCGCGGCGAGCCAGTCGGCGAAGCGGTCGAGGTGGCCGGGGACCCACTGGAGCGCCGCGTTGGACACGATCAGGTCGTAGGGCCCTTCGGGCGTCCAGGTGCGCAGGTCGGCGTGGGTGAAGTCGAGGCGGCCGCCGCCGGGGGTGGGTCCGGCGTGGTCGGCCTCGGCCCTGTCGAGCATCGCGGCCGAGTTGTCGTAGCCGGTGATGTGCGCGGTGGGCCAGCGTTCGGCGAGGACGGCGGTGACGTTGCCGGGGCCGCAGCCGAGGTCGGCGATGGCCGGGGGGTCGCCGGGCAGGGCGGGGACGTGGGCGAGGAGGTCGGTGAAGGCGCGGGCGCGGTGGCCGGAGTGACGGAGGTACTGGGCGGGGTCCCAGGCAGGAGTCGTCATGTCCTCCACCTTCCCCGCCCGATTATCTCGATGTCAAGAGACTCGACATCAAGAGACTTCACGTCGACACAACCACTACACTGATCGCCATGGAGGACGAGGTCGATCGGCTGGTGGCTGCGTGGCGCCGGGAGCGCCCGGACCTCGACGTGGAACCGCTCGAGGTGCTCAGCCGGGTGAGCCGGCTGGCACGGCACCTGGACCGGGCACGTCGACTGGCCTTCGCCGAGCACAGCCTGGAGCCGTGGGAGTTCGACGTGCTCACCGCGCTCAGGCGCGCCGGCACGCCGTATCAGCTCTCCCCCGGGCAGCTGCTGACGCAGACCCTGGTCACTTCGGGGACGATGACCAACCGCATTGACCGGCTGACCAAGAAGGGCCTGGTGGAGCGGCTGCCGGACCCCAGCGACCGGCGGGGCGTGCTGGTCCGGCTGACCACCGAGGGCCAGGACCGCGCGGACCAGGCCCTGGCAGGTCTCCTCGCCCAGGAAAGGGCGATCCTCGGCGAACTCTCCCCCACCCAGCGAGCCGACCTCGCCGGACTGCTACGCCAGCTGACCGCCCCGTTCGACAACATCCCCGGTTAGGTCGACGGGCCCGACCCCGGCCCGGCGCGCCAGCGCGACCGCGGCCAGGGTGGAGTGGACGCCCAGCTTGCCCAGCACGTTCTGCATATGGGTGCGGACGGTGTGCGGGGACAGGAAGAGGCGCTCGGCGACGGCCTTGCGCCCCAGGCCCGCCACCATGCACCGAAGCACTTCCCGCTCCCTCGGGGTGAGGGACTCCACCAGGCGTTCGCTCTCGGTGCGGTGCTTGCGGGCCGCCGTCAGCTCCCGCAGCACGCCCGTGAGCAGGGCGGGCGGCAGATGCGTCTCGTCCCGCAGTACCCCCCGGATGACGTTCAGCAGCCGGGACAGCGAGCAGTCCTTGGCGACCCAGCCACAGGCGCCGGCCTGCAGGGCCAGGGCCGCACGCCGCGCGTCGTCCTTCTCGGCGAGGACGACCACCCGGACCGAGGGCTGGGCCGAGCGGACGCCGGCGACCAGCGATATGCCGTCGACCAGCCCCTCCTCGTTGGCCTCCCGCACCGGCACGGCCGCCCGGCCGCCGGGCAGTCGACCGCCCAGGTCGGCGTCGACGAGCAGCACGTCGTAGCGGCGGCCCTCGGCGGCCGCGCGCTCCAGGCAGCGCAGCGCGGCCGGACCGCTGCCGGCCGCGGAGACGTCGACGTCGGGCTCGGCCGCCAGCGCGGCGGCCAGCGACTCGGCGAAGATGCGATGGTCGTCGACGACCAGGACTCGGATACGAACCACGAAACCCCCTTCCCCGATGCTCTTCACGAGCAGGGGATACCCCAGGTCCGGAGAACGACGAACCATGCGGACACGACACCCGCGGGAGGACGGAACCGCACGGCCGCCGCCGTGCCTGAACTGCTACCCCGCCGCGGGCGTCGTATCCGACTTGTCTCGCCCCCTGATCAGCACCGGCCCCCACCGGTACTGCTCATCAGAGTACGGCCGGTCGTCGGGAGCGGAAGGCAATTTGCAGAACTGCCCGGCCGGCGCGTTTATGGTGTGCCGCATGTTTCGTATTGAGGCGGAAGTCGACAAGGAACGACGCGATCTGCTGCGCGCGCGGCTGCTGGCCACCAACACGGCGGCCTCTCCGGTCCTGGCCGCCCTGCGCGGCACCCCGGACGAACGCGAAGTGCCGCTGCACCTCTGGGCGATGGACGAGGGTTCGGGCGACCTGGCCGGCGGGCTGGTCGGGCACAGCTGGGCGTCCTGGCTGCACGTCACCTACCTCTGGGTGGACGCCCGCCACCGCGGCACCGGCCTCGGCGGCAGCCTGCTCGCCGAGGCCGAGCGGATCGCCCGCGAGGACCGCGCCTGCACCGCGGCCCGCCTGGAGACCTGGGACTTCCAGGCCCCGGGGTTCTACAAGAAGCAGGGCTACGACGTGGTGTGCGTGATCCCCGACTATCCGCCGGGGATCACGGAGTACACGCTGACGAAGCGGCTGGGCTGAGCCTCAGCTCTCCCGCCGGGCACCCGCGGACGGCACCGCCTCGAAGACCCGCGGGGCCTTGAAACCGGCCGCCGCGAACGCCTCCTCGACCGCCTTGGTGATCGTGTCGACGTCGGGTGCCTCGACAAGGACGATCGCCGAGCCGCCGAAGCCGCCGCCGGTCATCCGGGCCCCCAGCGCACCGGCCGCGTTCGCCGCCTCCACGACCAGGTCCAGCTCGGGGCAGGAGACCTGGAAGTCGTCGCGCAGCGAGGCGTGGCCCTCGGTGAGGACCGGGCCGATGGCGCGGGTGTCGCCCGCTTCGAGAAGGGCGACGACGCGCTCGACGCGGTGGTCCTCGGTGACGACGTGGCGGACCAGGCGCCGTACCTCCTCCTCGTCGCCGAGGCGGGCGAGCGAGGTGTCGAGGTCCTCGTAGGCGATGTCCCGCAGCGCGTCCACGCCCAGCAGGGCCGCGCCCTTCTCACAGCCCGCGCGGCGCTTGCCGTACTCGCCGCCGCTGTGGGCGTGCTTGACCCGGGTGTCGACGACCAGCAGGCGCATGCCCTCGGCCGCGAGGTCGAAGGGGATCTGCTTCTGCGAGAGGTCGCGGGTGTCCAGGAACAGGGCGTGGCCCCGCTCGCAGCACGCCGACGCCGTCTGGTCCATGATGCCGGTCGGCGCCCCGACGTAGACGTTCTCCGCGCGCTGGCACAGGCGGGCCAGCTGCCAGCGCTGAAGGCCCAGTCCGAAGAGGTCGTTGAGGGCGAGGGCGATCACCACCTCCAGGGCCGCGGAGGAGGACAGGCCGGCGCCGGTCGGGACGGTGGAGGCCAGGTGCACGTCGGCACCGGTGACCGGGTGGCCGGCCTCCCGCAGCGCCCAGACCACGCCCGCCGGGTACGCGGTCCACTCCTGGTCGGTGCCCGGTTCCAGGGCGTCGAGGGGGAGCTCGACGATCCCGCCCTCGACGTCGGAGGAGTGCAGCCGCAGGACGCCGTCGGTGCGGCGGGCGACGGCGGCCGTCGCCGCATGCGGCAGTGCGAACGGCATCACGAAGCCGTCGTTGTAGTCGGTGTGCTCGCCGATCAGGTTGACCCGGCCCGGCGCCGCCCAGACGCCGTCGGGAGCCGTGCCGTACAGCTCCTCGAAGGCGGCTTCGACCTGTGTTGCTGCCCCCACTACTGCTCCCTTGCCGTGCTGATGCGCTGCGCGAACTCCCAGGCGTCCGCGACGATCCCCGCGAGGTCCGCGCGGGTCGGGTTCCAGCCCAGCTTCTCGCGGGCGGTGGCCGCCGAGGCGACCAGGACGGCCGGGTCGCCGCCCCGGCGCGGGGCCACGACCTCGGGGATCGGGTGGCCCGTGACCTGCCGGACGGTCTCGATGACCTCGCGGACCGAGAAGCCCTCGCCGTTGCCGAGGTTGCAGATCAGGTGCTCGCCGGGCCGCGCGGCCGTCAGGGCCAGCAGGTGGGCGTCGGCCAGGTCGGCGACGTGGATGTAGTCGCGGATGCAGGTGCCGTCGGGCGTCGGGTAGTCGTCGCCGAAGACGGAGATGGCCTCGCGCCTGCCCTGGGCGACCTGGAGGACCAGCGGGATCAGGTGCGACTCGGGGTCGTGCCGCTCGCCCTGCGCGCCGTACGCCCCGGCCACGTTGAAGTAGCGCAGGGAGACCGCGCCCAGGCCGTGGGCGGCCGCCTCACCGGTGATCATGTGGTCGACGGCCAGCTTGGTGGCGCCGTAGGGGGAGGTGGGGGCGGTCGGGTCGGTCTCGGTGATCGGGGTGTGGACGGGCTCGCCGTAGGTGGCCGCCGTGGAGGAGAAGACGAGCTTGCGGACGCCGGCCTCGCGCATCGCGGCGAGCAGCGCCATGGTGCCGCCGACGTTGTTGTCCCAGTACTTCTCGGGCTTCACGACCGACTCGCCGACCTGGGAGAACGCGGCGAAGTGCAGCACCGCGTCGTAGGAGGGGTCCAGCCACTTGTCGGCGTCGCGGATGTCGCCCTCCACGAAGGCGGCGCCCGCGGGGACGCCCTCACGGAAGCCCGTGGACAGGTTGTCGAGGACGGTGACCTCGTGGCCCGCCTCCAGCAGATGCTGGGCGACCACGCTGCCGACGTAACCTGCCCCGCCCGTCACCAGGTACTTCATCAACTCGCTACCTCTCGCAGTCGCTCGGCCGCGCGCTCCGGCGGCACGTCGTTGATGAACACGCTCATGCCTGACTCGGAACCCGCGAGAAACTTCAGCTTGCCGGACGTTCGGCGGATGGTGAAAAGCTCCAGATGCAGCGCGAAGTCGTCGCGCGTGACACCGTCGAACTCCTCCAGCGTCCCGAACGGCGCCTGGTGCCAGGCGGCGATGTAGGGCGTGGGAGGCTCACCCTCACCGAAGATACGGTCGAAGCGCCTCAAGAGTTCCAGATAAACCTGGGGGAACTCTGAGCGTGCCGCCTCGTCGAGCCCGAGCAGGTCGGGGACGCGGCGCTTCGGGTACAGGTGGACCTCGTAGGGCCAGTGTGCCGCGTACGGCACGAACGCGACCCAGTGTTCACCCTCAAGGACGACCCGCTCGTCGGCGAGTTCACGCGCCAGGACGGCGTCGAAGAGGTTCTCCCCGCCGGTCGCTTCCTTGTGCGTCGCGAGCGAACGCAACATCAGGGCGGTGCGCGGGGTGGTGAAGGGGTAGGCGTAGATCTGGCCGTGCGGGTGACCGAGCGTCACGCCGATCTCCTCGCCGCGGTTCTCGAAGCAGAACACCTGCTCGACGGAGGGGAGATGCGAGAGCTCCGAGGTCCGGTCGGTCCACGCGTCGAGGACCAGGCGGGCCTGCTCCTCGGTGAGGCTCGCGAAGGACGCGTCGTGGTCCGAGGTGAAGCAGACCACCTCGCAGCGTCCGGAGTCGCCGGCCAGCGAGGGGAAACGATTCTCGAAGACCACGACGTCGTACGACGAGTCCGGGATCTCGCTCAGCCGGTCGCCCTCGGTCGGGCACAGCGGGCACTGGTCGGCCGGCGGGTGGTAGGTGCGGCCCTGCCGGTGCGAGGCGATCGCGACCTGGTCGCCGAGCAACGGATCACGGCGGATCTCGGAGGTGGTGTGCGTCCGCTCCAGCGGACGGCGGTCCACCGCGTCCCGCACGGTGTCGTCGCGCAGGTCGTAGTAGATGAGTTCGCGACCGTCGGCCAGCCGGGTCGAGGTCTTCTTCACTGCGGACTCCCATTGATCGAGCCGGCCAACCATCAAACAGAACCGAACACACCAAAACACAACTCACCACGCCAGTCAACATCGCAATCAATCAAGGTGAGACAACAAAAGTGTTGAATTACTGGGTGCAGAACCCCACGAATGCCCCCGAATCCCCCACATCCCTCGCGGCGAACCTCACCACGGACCTCGCCGCGGGGCTGCGGCTCCCGACCGACGGCCTGGACTACACGATCCTGGCGATCTACTTCGTCGTCGTGCTGGGCATCGGCTTCGCGGCCCGCCGGTCGGTGAAGACCAGCCTCGACTTCTTCCTCTCCGGGCGGTCGCTGCCCGCCTGGATCACCGGTCTCGCCTTCATCTCGGCGAACCTGGCCGCGACCGAGATCCTCGGCATGGCCGCCAACAGCGCGCAGTACGGCGCGTACACCGTGCACTGGTACTGGATCGGCGCCATCCCGGCCATGGTCTTCCTGGGCCTGGTGATGATGCCCTTCTACTACGGCAGCAAGGTCCGCTCGGTCCCCGAGATGCTGCTGCTCCGCTTCGACAGAGCCGCACACCTGCTCAGTTCGATCCTGTTCGCCTTCGCGGCCATTCTGATCGCCGGTGTGAACCTGTACGCCCTGGCGATCGTGGTGGAGGCGCTGCTGGGCTGGCCGCAGTGGGTGGCGATCGTCGTCGCCGGCGCGTTCGTGCTGGCGTACATCACCCTCGGCGGTCTCTCCTCGGCCATCTACAACGAGGTGCTGCAGTTCTTCGTGATCCTTGCCGCCCTGATCCCGCTCTCCGTGCTCGGCCTGAAGAAGGTCGGCGGCTGGGGCGGCCTGGTCGACAGGCTCACCGCCATCCACGGCCACAACTTCACCACCGCCTGGGGCGGCACCGGCATCGGCTCCGCCAACCCGCTCGGCGCGAACTGGCTGACCATCGTCCTCGGTCTCGGCTTCGTGCTCTCCTTCGGCTACTGGACGACCAACTTCGCCGAGGTGCAGCGCGCCCTGTCGGCGAAGAACCTCTCCGCCGCCCAGCGCACCCCGCTGATCGCCGCCTACCCGAAGGTCTTCATCGTCTTCCTGGTGATGATCCCGGGCCTGGTCGCCGCCGCGCTGGTGCCGGACATCGGCACGTCCGGCTCGGACCTCCAGTACAACGACGCGATCCCCTACCTGATGTCACAACTGCTGCCCAACGGTGTCCTCGGGATCGCCGTCACCGGGCTGCTGGCCGCGTTCATGGCCGGCATGGCCGCCAACGTGTCGTCCTTCAACACCGTGTTCACGAACGACATCTGGGCGAAGTACGTGGTCCGGGGCCGTGAGGACGGCTACTACGTGCGCTTCGGACGGCTCATCACCGCGATCGGCGTCTGCGCGTCCATCGGCACCGCGTTCCTGGCGTCGTCCTTCTCGAACATCATGAGCTACCTCCAGACGCTGTTCTCCTTCTTCAACGTGCCGATGTTCGTCGTCTTCGTCGTCGGCATGTTCTGGAAGCGCGCCTCGGCGAAATCCGGCTTCTGGGGGCTGCTCGCGGGCACCGTGACCGCGATGGTCAACTACTTCGTCCTCTACAAGCGGCACGTCATCTCCATCCCCTCCGACCAGGGCGCCAACTTCGTCTCCGCGATCGCCGGGTTCGTCGCCGGCGCGGTCGTGATGGTGATCGTGTCCCTGTTCACCGCGCCCAAGCCCGCGGAGGAGCTGGAGGGCCTGGTCTACGGCACCCGGTCCCCGGGGATGGCCGAGCCGCCCGCGCCCGGCGACGAGGCCTGGTACCGGCGGCCGGCGCTGCTGGGCTGGGGTGCGGTGGTCCTCGCGGCCCTCTGCTACATCCCCTTCTCGTTCTGATCGCCGTCGCTGGAGAATGGAGACACCATGACCGACGACTCCGGGCACTCCGGGTTCCACTACTCCGAGCGGGACGTCCAGCGGGAGGTCACCGACCTGGAGGGGCGCTCCGCGACCGCCGCGCGGATCTTCGACCTGCGGCGGATCATCGGCGGGCTGTTCATCCTGTACGGGATCATCGTCACGATCACCGGGATCACGGACACGCAGGCCGAGATCGACAAGGCACAGGGGATCAACATCAACCTGTGGACCGGGATCGGGATGCTGCTGCTGGGGGTGTTCTTTCTGGTGTGGCTGTGGCTGCGGCCCACTCCGCCACCGCTTCCTCCGGTGGAGGACGCCGATGACTGATGCCGGTTGTGCTCTGGCTGCGGGTGCGCGGGGGCTGTCGCGCCCGCGCGGCAAAGCCGCACATTGACACAGTCCCGCGCCCCCTGGGTGGGTGGGGCGGCCGTCGGCTAGAGGTCCGGCCCTGCTGAATTGCTCAGTGGGCCGGCCCTGTCCAGGAGCCCTGTCCTCGCCGCCAGCGCCGCCGCTTCCAGGCGCGACCCCACCCCCAGCTTCATCAGGACCCTCTGCACATGGGTGCGGGCCGTGCTCGGGGCGATGCCCATGCCGACGGCGATCAGGCGGGTGTCCTCCCCGTCGGCGACGCGGACCAGGACCTCCAGCTCCCTCGGGGTGAGCATCTGGAGCAGGCGCTGGCCCTCGTCGTCGGGCTGGGCGGCCGGGTTGAGGAGTTCGCCGAAGGCGCCCTGCAGCAGGGCGGGTGCCACGGCGGCCTCCCCGGCCCGTGCCTTCATGATCGCCCGCTCGACGCCCTCTATCCGCTCGTCGTGCCGTACGTACCCGGAGGCGCCCGCGGCGAAGGCCGCCGCGATGCCCCGCGGGGACGGCACCGGGCCCAGCACCAGCACGGCGACCTGCGGCCGCTCCTTCTTGATCCGTACCACCGGGTCGAAGATCCCCGGCTCGGCCGGGGCCGCCGTGCCGAGCAGGCACACCTCGGGTGCCCGTGCGATCACCAGCTCGGCCGCGCCCGCCGCCGGTGCCGCCGCGGCCAGCACCCGGTGGCCGCGCAGTTTCAGCGCCGAGGCCAGCGCCTCCGCGAGCAACCGGTGGTCGTCGACCACCATGAGCCGCACTCCCATAGAGCAACCCCCCAGTCCCCCCAATGGATGCCCCACTATGGATGCCCACTGGTCCGCATGGACAGAGGGCCCCCCGGCACCCCGTCCTTCATGCCCCCGGAAGCTACACGCTTGTTCGACGTTGCGCTGCCCCTACTGATGAGAAGTGCCCCGGATCGGAGGAATCTCTGGGTTTTCTCTTGTTCGAGGGTGAGCAGCGCGTATCAGCCACCGGCGCCGAAGGCGGTGACCAGGTACTCCTTCGCCGACGCGGACGAGCCGGGGGCATGGGCGTACACGGCGGACAGGTAGAGGCGCCCCTGGGAGTAGCGGACCTCCGCGTACTCCGGTGACATGCCGGTCTCGACCGCCTTGACCGCCGTGGTCGCCGGGTTCTCCAGCAGCTTGGTCTCCTTGAACGACCCGCCGTCGATACTGACGATCTGAGCGCCCTTGTCGTACGGCGCGTTCTTGTACGCGATCACATCGGGGCCGTCCATGCGCAGCGGCGTGATCGTGTAGTTGTTCCCGGCGTCGGCGCGCTGGCCGGTCTGCTCGCCGGTGGCCAGGTCGAAGGCGACGATCTCGTTGGTCCTCGTGCCGTCCCCGGCGCCGTCGTGCTCCTCGGTCGCCAGGTACATCCGGTCGCCTCCGACCACCACGCCCGTGCACTTCTCCAGTTCGTAGACGCCGTCGCAGCGGGCCGCGTAGGAGCTGCCCGGCGTGGAGATGCGGGTGCGCAGGGCGCCGGTCCTGTTGTCGATGGAGAAGACGTCCGAGAAGCCGCTGCCGTCGCCGGCGCTGTCATTGACGTCGGCGGCCACCACCAGCGGGTCGGTCGACACGACGCTCGCGTAGTCGATGCCCGAGGTCATCTTGTACTCGGAGAGCACCTTGCCGGAGACCGGGTCTAGGGTCTGGATGTGCAGCTGGCCGGTGTCGCCGCTGCCGCACCTGCGGACCGCGACCAGCTTGGCACCGCCGCCGTAGCCGGCGTCGTAGCAGCTGTCGTCCGGCTTCGGCTGCCAGCGGACGGTGCCGGAGGCGAGGTCGAAGGCGGCGCCACCACTGCTGCCGCCGACCGCGACCGTCTGCTGAGCGACCGTCACATTGTCGAAGTTGACCGGGACGTCACCGGACTTGATCGTCCTGGTCCACAGTTTCCTGCCGGCGTTCAGGTCGATCGCGGCGATCTGGGTGCAGCCGGCCGTGGTGCCCTTGGCGGGGGTCCTCGGCTGGAAGACGACCGCGGTCCGGCCGTCGGCGCTGACGTGCCCGGTGGCGCGGCAGACCGGGCCGGACAGCGGGATCGTCCACAGCTTGGCGCCCGAGTCGGGGGCGTAGCCGGTGATCTGGGCGATGCCGCTCTTCGCGTACACCTTGTCGGTGAGCCAGGAACCGGCGGTGACGGTGGTGTCCTTCGCCGTGGGCAGCGGGACCTGGAAGAGGACCTTGGAGGTGGTGTCCGCGGGCACCTTCTCGGTGCCCTTGCCGTTCTTGCCGCCGTTCGCCTCCTGACCGCCGGTGCTGCCGCCGCTGGAGTTCGCGGTGTCGTCCTTCTTGCCGCCGCCGCCATGGGACTTGGCGTACCAGATGCCGCCGCCGACGATCAGCGCGATGGCGACCACCGCGGCGACGACGATGAGCAGCGCGGCGTTGTTGCGGCCACCGGGGGCGGGGGCGGGGCCGCCTGGATAGCCGGGTTTGCCCGGCCGGCCAGGTTGGCCGCCCGGATAGCCGTAACCGGGCGGCTGGGCGTACGGGTTCGGGGCCGGGGGCTGCTGCGGGTAGCCGTAGCCGGACGGTTGGGCATACGGGTTCGGGGCCGGCGGCTGCTGCGGGTAGCCGTAGCCGGGCTGCTGGGCGTACGGGTTCGGGGGCTGGTCGGGCGGGGGCGGGGGCGGCTGGGTCATGGCGGGGACACCTCGAAGGACGGCGCGGGAGACGGCTGGGGACGGCGCGGGGCGGACGGCACGGGACGGGACGGGTCCCGCTCAGTTGCCGAAGGCCATCATCAGCTTCTCCTTCGCGTCGTCGCTGCCGGTCAGCCGCGTGGAGGAGAGGTAGAAGCGCCCGTCGGCCCAGTCGAGGGCGCCGTCGTAGAAGCCGTCCTCGATGCCGGCGGTGTGCTGCGGGTTCTGCAGCAGTCTGGTGGTGGGGTGGGTGGCGCCGGTGGTCGGGATCGACACGACCTGGCCGCCCGCGTCGTACGACGGCCGTACGTACGCGACGAGTCTGCCGCCCTCGACCTTGACCGGGTACATCGACTCGTCCGTCGGGGACTTCGTACGCCACTTCGCCGTGCCGTCGGTGAGACTGATCGCGACGATCTCGTTGCCGCCGCCGGTCACGTCGGTCGGCAGGTAGAGGGTGTCGGCGTCGACGGCCACGCCCTGGCAGCCCTGCAGGTCACGGTCGAGGCCCGCGAAGCCGCACTGGGGCGCGAACTTCTCGTTCACCTTCACCTCGGAGCGGAACGCGCCCTTGTCGTCCAGGACCGAGATGTTCCAGGCCTTCTTCTCCTCGTTGGTCATGTAGACCACGAGCGGGTCGACGGAATACGTCCGTTCGACCGTCCAGCCCTTCTTCACCGCCCTCGTCCACTGGACCCTGCCGGTGGCCGGGTCGAGCCGCGAGATCTCGTCGTGCTCGTTGCCGCCGCCGGCGCCGCAGGACGCCACCTCGACCAGTCGGCCGGTGCCGCCGGCGAACGCCGTCGGGAAGCAGGCCGCACCGTACTTCTTCTTGTCGTACAGCTTGGCGCCGCTGCCGAGGTCGTACGCCGTGCCCGACTCGGAACGGCCCACCATCAGCGTCTTTCCACTGATCGTCAGCTCGATGCTGAGCGCGCTGTCGAACAGGCCGCCGTCGGCGACGGTGGCGGTCCAGCCCTTCCTGCCGGTGTCCAGGTCTATCTCTTGCAGCTGGTTGCACTTGGCGCGGTCGCTGGTGCCGTTCATGTAGGCCACGACGACCTTGTCGTCCGCCGACTTCTGCGAGGTGACCGCGCAGATCTTCTGCGGGAACGTGATCGGGGCCCAGGCCGGGTCGCCGTTGCCCACCCGGTAGGCGAAGACCTGCTTGTACGCCGCCTTGACCGCCGTCTTCCCGGTGATCCACATGCCGGGTGCGTCGGCGCCGGAGGCGGGCGCGTCGGGTGCCGACTTGTACCAGAGCACCTTGGCCTCGCCGGACTTGCGGCCCGCGTTGAGGTTCTCCGGGTCCGCGCCGCCGTCGCCGCTGCCGTCGCCGGGGTTGACCGGCGTGCCCGAGGTCTTCGGGTCGGCGGACTGCCGGGCGACCGGCTTCTTGCCGCCGTCCCCGCCGCCGGTGACCGCGTACACCGTGCCGCCGACGACCAGCAGCCCCGCCACCGCCGCCGCGACGATCAGCGCGGGCTTCCCCTTGAACTGCCCGCCGCCGCCTCCGCCACCGGGGGGCGGGGTCATCCCCGGTCCGCCGGGGCCGCCGAAATACTGCGGCTGCTGCGGGGGGTGGCCGTAACCGGGCTGCGGGCCGTACGGGCCCGGTGTGCCGTAGGGGCCGGGGGCGGGCTGCTGCGGGTAGCCGTAACCGGCCTGCGGCGGGGGTGCGCCGAAACCTCCCTGCGCGGGCGGCTGTCGCGGGGCGCCGAAACCTCCCTGGGCGGGGGGCTGTTGCGGGGCGCCGAAGCCGCCGCTCGGTGGCGGCTGGTCCTGCGGTGCTCCGAAAGCGCCCTGCGGCGGCTGGCCGGGCGGCTGTGTCATCAGCGTTCTTCCCCCTCGTTCACTGATTTTGAGCCACGCCTGAGGCTGGTGACGGACCGTTGGTCGCGCTCAGGCAGTTCTCAGACTGACCTTTCTACCACCCGGCACCGACAGCCCACGGGCCCGCGTCTGCCGCTGTTCCCAAGGGAGAACCGGCCCGTGATGCCGCCGTTACGCGCCTTCACGCCCCTTTCACCGGGCCCCCGCAAGGGGGTTGTCACGGGGACCGGAGAGGGCTGATTCACGCCGGTGGGGTTACGCGTCCTCCGCCAACTCCAGCCAGCGCATCTCCAGCTCCTCCCGCTCGCCGGCCAAGTCGCGGAGCTGCGTGTCGAGTTCGGCGACCTTCGTGAAGTCCGTGGCGTTCGCGGCGATCTGGTCGTGCAGCTTGGTCTCCTTCTCGGAGACGCGGTCCAGCTGGCGCTCGATCTTCTGGAGTTCCTTCTTGGCGGCGCGCTGGTCGGCGGCGCTCCGCTCGGCCGTGGCGGCCTTGGGGGCCGCGGCGGTGGCGGTGGCGGCGGCCGCCTCCTCCATGCGCTGCCGCCGTTCCAGGTACTCGTCGATGCCGCGCGGCAGCATCCGCAGGGTGGCGTCGCCGAGGAGAGCGAAGACGCGGTCGGTGGTGCGCTCGACGAAGAACCGGTCGTGGGAGATGACGACCATCGAGCCGGGCCAGCCGTCGAGGACGTCCTCCAGCTGGGTGAGGGTCTCGATGTCGAGGTCGTTGGTGGGCTCGTCGAGGAAGAGCACGTTCGGCTCGTCCATGAGCAGGCGCAGCAGCTGGAGGCGGCGGCGCTCACCGCCGGACAGGTCGCCGACCGGTGTCCACTGCTTCTCCTTGTTGAAGCCGAACGTCTCGCACAGCTGTCCGGCGGTCATCTCGCGCCCCTTGCCGAGGTCGACGCGCTCGCGGACCTGCTGGACCGCCTCCAGGACCCGCGTGTTCGGGTTCAGCTCGGCGACCTCCTGGGAGAGGTAGGCGAGCTTGACGGTCCTGCCGACGGCGATCCGCCCGCCCGTCGGCTGCGTCTCGCCCTCGGTGCGCGCGGCCTCGGCCATGGCGCGCAGCAGGGAGGTCTTGCCGGCGCCGTTGACGCCGACCAGGCCGATGCGGTCGCCGGGCCCGAGCTGCCAGGTGACGTGCTTGAGCAGCACCTTGGGGCCGGCCTGGACGGTCACGTCCTCCAGGTCGAAGACGGTCTTGCCGAGCCGCGAGGACGCGAACTTCATCAGCTCGGAGGTGTCCCTTGGCGGCGGTACGTCCTTGATCAGCTCGTTGGCGGCCTCGACCCGGAAGCGCGGCTTGGAGGTGCGGGCGGGGGCGCCGCGGCGCAGCCAGGCGAGTTCCTTGCGGACCAGGTTCTGCCGCTTGGTCTCCTCGGTGGCCGCGATCCGCTCGCGCTCCGCGCGGGCGAAGACGTAGTCGGAGTAGCCGCCCTCGTACTCGTAGACGGCGCCGCGCTGCACGTCCCACATGCGGGTGCAGACCTGGTCGAGGAACCACCGGTCGTGGGTGACGCACACCAGCGCCGAGCGGCGCTCGCGCAGGTGCCTGGCCAGCCAGGCGATGCCCTCGACGTCGAGGTGGTTGGTGGGCTCGTCGAGGACCAGCAGGTCCTGCTCCTCGATGAGCAGCTTGGCGAGCGCGATGCGGCGGCGCTCACCGCCGGAGAGCGGTCCGATGACGGTGTCCAGGCCCTTGGGGAAGCCCGGCAGGTCGAGCCCGCCGAAGAGACCGGTCAGGACGTCCCTGACCTTGGCGTTGCCGGCCCACTCGTGGTCGGCCATGTCGCCGATGACCTCGTGCCGGACGGTGGCGGCCGGGTCGAGGGAGTCGTGCTGGGTGAGGACGCCGATGCGCAGTCCGCCGGAGTGCGTGACGCGGCCGGTGTCGGCCTCCTCCAGCTTGGCGAGCATCCGGATGAGGGTGGTCTTGCCGTCGCCGTTGCGGCCCACCACGCCGATGCGGTCGCCCTCCGACACGCCGAGCGAGACGCCGTCCAGCAGGGCACGGGTGCCGTAGACCTTGCTGACGTTCTCGACATTGACCAGGTTGACGGCCATTTCACTCCTGCGCACGGGGACGGTCAGCCTCCCAGCGTAATGCGCGCCGGGAGGCCGTCCGGCCGGGAGCCGCTTTCCGCCTGCCCGCTTCGTGCCCGGTACGGCTTCAGGGGCCCCTCACTCCGGCGCACACCGGCGCACACCTGCGTGAGCGCCGGGGTCACGCCCCGGCGGGTGCGCCGGCTTCGTGCGCCGGGGCGATCACCCGTGCGCCCGGCGCGGGAGCCGTCGCCGTGCGGACCGTGCGGCAGGTGCCGGAGGTGAGCAGGGCCTCGGAGACCTTCTGCGCCGACGCGGTGTCGCGGACCAGGAACGCCGTGGTGGGACCCGAACCGGAGACCAGCGCGGTGAGGGCGCCGGCCGCGCGTCCCGCGTCGAGGGTGTCCGCGAGGTCCGGGAAGAGGGAGAGCGCGGCGGGCTGGAGGTCGTTGGAGACGGCGGCGGCGAGCGCGTCGGCGTCGCCCTTGGCGAGGGCGTCGAGGAGGTCGCGGGAAGCGACCGGCTCCGGGATGTCGTGCCCCTCGGCGAGCCGGTCGAACTCGCGGAAGACGGCCGGGGTGGACAGCCCGCGCCCGGCCATCGCGAACACCCAGTGGAAGGTGGAGCCGACGTCGAGGGCGGTGAGGCGCTCGCCGCGCCCGGTGCCGAGGGCGGCGCCGCCGACCAGGCTGAAGGGCACGTCGCTGCCCAGGTCGGCGCAGATGGCGAGGAGTTCGGCGCGGGAGGCGCCGGCGCGCCAGAGCTCGTTGCACGCGAGCAGCGCGCCCGCCCCGTCGGCGCTGCCCCCGGCCATGCCGCCGGCGACCGGGATGTCCTTGGCGATGTGGATGTGCACGGCCGCCTCGATGCCCCGGCGCCCGGCGAGCGCGAGCGCGGCGCGCGCCGCGAGGTTGGTGCGGTCGAGGGGGACCTGGTCGGCGTCCGGGCCCTCGCAGGTGACGGTCAGCTCGTCGGCGGGCGTGACGGTGACCTCGTCGTAGAGGCCGACGGCGAGGAAGACGTTGGCGAGGTCGTGGAAGCCGTCGGGGCGCGCGGCACCCACGGCGAGCTGGACGTTGACCTTGGCGGGGACGCGTACCGTGACGCTCACTTACCGGACTCCTTGTGTTCGGCGATCCTCGCGAACTCCTCGACCGTCAGCGCCTCGCCGCGGGCCTGCGGGGAGACCCCGGCCGCGACCAGCGCCGCCTCGGCGGCCGCCGCCGACCCGGCCCAGCCCGCGAGCGCGGCCCGCAGGGTCTTGCGGCGCTGCGCGAACGCCGCGTCGACCACCGCGAAGACCTCCCGCTTCGAGGCCGTCGTCTTCAGCGGTTCCGCGCGCCGGACGAGGGAGACGAGTCCGCTGTCGACGTTCGGGGCGGGCCAGAAGACGTTGCGCCCGATGGCGCCGGCGCGCTTCACCTCGGCGTACCAGTTGGCCTTGACGGACGGCACGCCGTACACCTTGTTGCCGGGTGCGGCGGCGAGCCGGTCGGCGACCTCGGCCTGCACCATCACCAGCGTCCGCTCGATGCTCGGGAAGGTGTCGAGCATGTGGAGGAGGACGGGGACGGCGACGTTGTAGGGCAGGTTCGCGACGAGTGCGGTCGGCGGCGGGCCGGGCAGCTCGGTGACGTGCATCGCGTCGGAGTGGACCAGCGCGAACCGGTCCGCGCGCGCCGGCATGCGCGCCGTGATCGTCGCGGGCAGGGCACCGGCCAGGACGTCGTCGATCTCGACGGCGGTGACCCGGTCGGCGACCTCCAGGAGCGCGAGCGTGAGGGACCCGAGTCCCGGGCCGACCTCCACGACGACGTCGTCCGGGCGGACCTCGGCGGTGCGGACGATACGGCGGACCGTGTTGGCGTCGATCACGAAGTTCTGGCCGCGCTGCTTGGTGGGGCGTACACCGAGCGCTGCCGCGAGTTCACGGATGTCGGCCGGGCCGAGGAGGGCGTCGGGGGTGGGGCTGCTCACGGGACAAGGGTACGGGCCGCCGGGGACGCCTCCCGCCGGTCACCCGTGCAGCCGTGCCCCGCAGTGCGGCCAGGGCGTGGAGCCGCGGCTCACGTAGAGCTTCTTCGCGCGGAACGTCTGCTCCTCGGCCGAGGCGTCCTGCGGGCGCCCGCTGCCGCCGAGGCTGTGCCAGGTGTGGCTGTCGAACTGGTACAGCCCGCCGTACGTCCCGGAGGGGTCCACCGCGTGCGGGCGGCCGCCGGACTCGCAGGCGGCGAGAGCGTGCCAGTTCAGGTCGTCGGCGCCCTGTACGGAGTCCGGGTGCGGCCTGGTCCCGACCCGGACGAGCTGGGTGCGCGGCTGCCGGACCACCTCGGAGGTCTCGCGGCGCGGCTTCTGCCGGACTCCGTTGACGGTCCGCAGGTAATACGTCGCACGGCGCAGCCCCGGCCGCCCGGCCCGCTCGATCACCTCGGTGCCCGTGAACAGCGTCGGATCCGCGGTCCGCCGCACGTCGAACGGGATGATCTCCTCACGCACCTCCCTGCTGCCCGTGACGCGCAGCACGGTCACCGTCTGCCCGTCGCGCGGGAAGGCGGGCTGCGGCACGGAGGTGGTGTCCTGGCCGTGCAGGGTGATCCCGGCCTCCTCGACGGCCTCGCGGACGGTCGCCGCGTTGGTGCGGATGGTCCGGGTCCGGCCGTCCGCCAGGATCGTGACCGTACGCTCGGTGCGCACGTCGAGCGCGACCCCGGCGCGACCGATGTTCTGGGAGCGCGAGGCCGACAGGTACGCGCCCTCGGCACGCACTCCCAGCTGCCTGAGCGCCCCGTCCACCGTGCGCGCCGTCGTCCACACCTCGCGCCGTTCGCCGTCCAGCGTGAGCCGTACCGGGCGGCCGTAGCGCACCGCGACCTCGTCGCCGCTGGCCAGTGGCGTGCCCGGGGCGGGCGCCACCACGTCGTGCGCCCCGACCGGCACGCCCTCTTCGGTCAGCAGGCCGGTCACGTCGTCCGCGAACGTGTGCAGGGTGCGCGGCCTGCCGTCCACGGTCAGCTCGATCGCCTTGTCCTTGGCGAGGAACGCGGTGGTGCCGCCCGCGAGGAACGCGACGACGAGCGCCTGCGGCAGCAGACGGCGCACCGCGGAGTCCGGGCGCCCGGAGTACCGCGCCTTCCGCCGGCGCGCGGCGCGTCGCCCCGCCATGGCGTGGGCGCCCCCCGCACGCGGCTCCTTCTCCACACCGCGCGCGTCCTGCCGCGGCAGCACCGGCTCACTCCCGTACGCCCGCGCGGCGACCTCGTACGCCGGGCGGTACGTGTCACCTCCGTACGCCGGGCCGTAGCCCGGCGTACGGGCGTCGTGCGCGCCGTACCTTCCCTGCACGCCGTGCGCTCCGGGCGCACCGTAGGGGTCGTGCGCCCCAGACGTCTCGTACTGCGATGTGCTCACGCCGACACGCTCCAGAGGGCCAGACGGGTCCGGATCGGGCCCCCAGAACCTAGCGGAGCACCCATCACTCTCCAAAGCGGCACGACTACGCACGGTCGCGTGCGGACCAGAGGTGAACCCCCGTGAACGTTATGCGTCAGTTACGATCGATACACCCTCAGTAATCGAAGGCCCGGGCCGTGTTCGCGCCCAGGGCCGTCGCCAGCGCGTCCTCGTCGATGCCGCGTACGGCGGCCATCGCACGCACCGTGACCGGAATGAGATACGGGGCGTTGGGCCGTCCGCGGTACGGCGCCGGGGTCAGGAAGGGCGCGTCGGTCTCCACCAGGAGCAGCTCGAGCGGCGCCACCGCCACGGCGTCCCGCAGGTTCTGGGCGTTCTTGAAGGTGACGTTGCCGGCGAAGGACATGAAGTAGCCCTCGCGGGCGCACTCCTCGGCCATCGCGGCGTCCCCGGAGTAGCAGTGGAAGACCGTCCGCTCGGGGGCGCCCTCCTCCTTGAGGACGCGCAGCACGTCGGCGTGGGCGTCGCGGTCGTGGATGACGAGGGCCTTGCCGTGCCGCTTGGCGATCTCGATGTGGGCGCGGAAGGAGCGCTCCTGGGCGGCCTTGCCCTCGGGCCCGGTGCGGAAGTAGTCGAGACCGGTCTCACCGACGCCCTTGACGTGGGGCAGCCCGGCCAGCCGGTCGATCTCGGCGAGCGCCTCGTCCAGCGCGGCGTCGCCGCCCGGCACCCGCGCCCCCTGCCGCGACCAACCGTCGGGGTCACCGTGCACGATGCGCGGCGCCTCGTTCGGGTGCAGGGCGACGGTCGCGTGGACGTTCCCGTGCACGGCGGCGGTGTCGGCCGCCCACCGCGAGCCCTTGATGTCGCAGCCGACCTGGACGACGGTCGTCACGCCCACCGACGCGGCCTTCGCGAGGCCCTCCTCGACCGTGCCGGACTGCATGTCGAGATGGGTGTGCGAGTCGGCGACGGGCACCCGGAGGGGTTCCGGGAGCGGCGGTGCCGTGTTCTTGCCGGCCGTACGGGAGGCCGGACCGGAGGCGTTCGAAGGCATGCCCCGATCCTACGAAAGGGGCATGCCCGCCGGATCCGGGACCGGGTCAGCTCGCCTTGCGCTGGAAGGGATGCAGGAGATCCGACAGGTGCCAGTGGTGTGGCTCCCCGACCTGTGCGGAGGCCTCCGCGGCCGTCCCGGTCCCGACACCGGCCTGCCCGGCGGAACGGTCCTGCACCGACGGCCGGTGCGACCGCCGGGCCGCGTTCCGCACCGACGAGACCTGCCCCGCGCGCATGATCCGCAGCACCTGGCCGTCGCAGTTCTGGCACGAGGGCCGGCTCAGCGGCGAGGGGACGATCCGGCCGTTCGCCACGTACCTGACGAACTCGTGGTTGTCGGCGTCGGTGTGGTGCTCTATCTCGTACGACTGCTCCCAGCCGTGCCCGCATCGCATGCAGGCGAAGGAATACGACTCGTGGACGACTGCGGAGGCCGCACCGTAAAGGCCGGTCTGCCCTGCGATCTCACTCATGCCAGCTCCTCTTGTCCGCGTGGACAAGCACGCACCCCCGGCGCGGGGATTCCCCCCGGAATCCCATGGGGGTGAGGGACGGATGGGTCCCTGCTGACCAGTGGACGCCTTCACCGACGCGAATGCGACCGGCCTGCCGAGTGTTGGAGGCGATTTGGACTTCGCTTGCCGAATCGCCCTTTCGGCAGGGGGATTGGCTTTGCCTTTCCCGCCCCCGCTTTACCGTGCCGTGGGGCGCGCGCTCAGAGGAGACGCACCCCGCTCAGAGGACACATCACTGCAGGTCAGGGGCGCGCGCTCAAGAGAGACGCGACGCGCTCAAGGATCAAGGAGCGCCCCCATGAAACGCCGGGACCTGGGCGCCCCCTTAAGGGGCGCGGGGCTGCATTCGATATGCGGCTACCGCCGCGTGGGCGCGGCCGGCCCCCACCGAACCGCGGCCCGCACACGAGCAACCGTCACCCCTCCGCCCGCTTCGAGGCCACCACGGCGTCGAACACCACCCGCTTCGGAATCCCCGCCTCCACCGCCACCGCCGCGATCGCCTCCTTGCGGCGCTCCCCGGCCTCCTCCCGCACCCGCACCCGCCGCACGAGCTCCGCCGCGTCGAGTTCCTCGGCCCCGCGCTCCGGGGCGCCCTCGACGACCACGGTGATCTCGCCGCGCACCCCGTCGGCGGCCCACGCCGCGAGCTCGGCCAGCGGACCGCGCCGTACCTCCTCGTACGTCTTGGTCAGCTCCCGGCAGACGGCGGCCCGCCGCTCGGCGCCGAAGACCTGGGCCATGGCGGCGAGGGTGTCGTCGAGGCGGTGCGGGGCCTCGAAGTAGACGAGGGTGCGGCGCTCCTCGGCCACCTCCGCCAGCCGCGAGCGGCGCTCGCCCGCCTTGCGCGGCAGGAAGCCCTCGAAGCAGAACCGGTCGACGGGCAGCCCGGACAGCGCGAGCGCGGTGAGCACGGCGGACGGCCCCGGGACGGCCGTGACCCGGATCTCCTTCGCCACGGCGGCCGCCACCAGCCGGTAGCCGGGGTCCGAGACCGACGGCATCCCGGCGTCGGTCACCAGCAGCACGCGCGCGCCGCCGACGAGTTCCTCGACCAGCTCCGGGGTGCGGGCGGCCTCGTTGCCCTCGAAGTACGACACCACGCGCCCCTTGGGGGTCACGCCCAGCGCCTGGGTGAGCCAGCGCAGCCGCCGGGTGTCCTCCGCCGCGATCACGTCGGCGCCGGTCAGCTCCGCGGCGAGCCGGGGCGGGGCGTCCGCGACGTCGCCGATGGGGGTACCTGCGAGGACAAGGGTTCCAGTCACGGTTCCATCCTCGCAGCCCCCGCTGACAGGCAAGAGGGGCATCGGCGCGGAACGCAAAGGAACCGGCTGTGAAGCCGCATTGCACGGGACTCACACAGAACGGTTCCCTACGATGGCGCGGTGACCAGTACCGCGTCCTCCACGGACACCCGGCAGGGCCAGGCGGCGCTCGACGAGCGGCCGGCGTGGCAGCAGCGGCTGCGCCGGTTCGGCTACCCGGCCAGCCCGGCGCACACGGCGCACACCCCCGGCGAAAGAGGCGCCGTGGGCTCCGGCGCGCCCGCCGATGTCGTCGGCCGTCTGGTGCCGCCGTACACCGAGCCCAGCTCCCGGCTGTGGCTCGCCCTGGGGGTGTCTCCGGGGCTCGCCGAGCGGATCACGCGCTGGTCGGGCTGGGGCGGGCCGCTGCTGGTGACGCTGGTGGCGGGCCTGCTGCGGTTCTGGAACCTGGGCAGCCCCAAGGCGGTGATATTCGACGAGACGTACTACGCGAAGGACGCGTGGGCGCTCGTCCACCGCGGTTTCGAGGTCAACTGGGACAAGAACGCCAACGACCTGATCCTTCAGAAGGCGGGCCATGTCGGCATCCCGGTGGACGCGGCGTACGTCGTGCACCCGCCGGTCGGCAAGTACGTCATCGGCCTCGGGGAACTGGTCTTCGGCTTCAACCCGTTCGGCTGGCGGTTCATGACGGCGCTGCTGGGCACGCTGAGCGTGCTGCTGCTCTGCCGGATCGGGCGCCGGATCTTCCGCTCCACCTTCCTGGGCTGCCTGGCGGGCGCCCTGATGGCCGTGGACGGTCTGCACTTCGTGATGAGCCGCACCTCGCTGCTCGACGGGGTGCTGATGTTCTTCGTGCTGGCCGCGTTCGGCTGCCTGGTCATCGACCGGGACCGAGCCCGGGAGAAGCTCGCGGCCGCGCTGCCGCCGGACGCGTCCGGGCGGATCCGCCCGGACGCGCGCGTGGCCGACGGTTTCCGCTTCGGGTGGCGTCCCTGGCGCTGGGCCGCGGGGGTGCTGCTGGGCCTCGCGATCGGCACCAAGTGGAACGGCCTGTACATCCTGGCCGCGTTCTGCCTGATGGCGGTGTTGTGGGACGTCGGCGCCCGCAAGGTGGCCGGTGCCCGGCATCCGTACCAGGCGGTCCTGAAGTACGACACGGGGATCACGTTCCTGGCGACGGTCCCGGTGGCGATCGCCGTCTACCTGACCTCCTGGATCGGCTGGATCCTGTCCCCCACCGACGGCACCGGCGGCTACTTCCGCAACTGGGCGGCCACCGACGGCAAGGGCGGCCACTGGACGTTCCTGCCGGACTGGCTGCGCAGCCTGTGGCACTACGAGCACGAGGTGTACCTGTTCCACGTCGGCCTGTCGACGCCGCACACGTACATGTCGAACCCGTGGTCCTGGCTGGTGCTGGGCCGCCCGGTGTCGTACTACTACGAGTCGCCGTCCCCGGGTGTGGACGGCTGCCCGTCCGACGCCGGCGAGAAGTGCGCCCGTGAGGTGCTCGCCATCGGCACCCCGCTGCTGTGGTGGGCGGCCTGCTTCGCGGTCGTCTACGTCCTGTGGCGGTGGGCGTTCCGCCGCGACTGGCGGGCCGGCGCCATCGCCTGCGGCATCGCGGCCGGCTATCTGCCCTGGTTCATGTACCAGGAGCGCACGATCTTCCTCTTCTACGCCGTCGTCTTCGTGCCGTTCCTGTGTCTCGCGGTGGCGATGATGATCGGCGCGATCATCGGCCCGCCGGGCTCCAGCGACACCCGCCGGCTGGTCGGCGCGTCGAGCGCGGGGGTCCTGGTGCTGCTGATCGTCTGGAACTTCATCTACTTCTGGCCGCTGTACACGGGCACGGCGATTCCGATCGATTCCTGGCGTTCACGTATGTGGCTCGACACCTGGGTCTGAGTCACATCACTGATCTCCGTTCGGCCAACAGTTCGGCCAACAATGGGTCAACACCTGTCACAGGGGCCCCACAACGACCTACAGTGCGACTCACGACCAGCTTTTGAACGCGTTCACAAAATGCGGCAAAAGCTCACGGGGAGGGATTTTCGCACTATGCGCAAGGGGGTCAAGGGTGCCCTGATCGGCGGCGTCTGCGCGGCCGTGCTGGGCGGGGGCGGATACGGCGCCTACAACGTCCTGTCGGCGCTGCACGGCGACGGCACGCCGACCGTGCGGACCGGTCCGCCGACGAAGGACGAGATCAAGGACACCACGCAGAAGTTCTTCGCGGCCTGGGAGAAGGGCCAGTCGGTGACCGCGGCGTCGTACACGAACGACTCCGCCGACGCCGAACCGGTGCTGACGTCCTTCAGCGCCGTGGCGCACATCAAGGACGTGCGCATCACGCCCGGAAAGGCGACCGGCGCCACCGTGCCGTACAGCGTGAAGGCGACCGTGTCCTACGGCGGGAAGTCGAAACCGCTCGCCTACCGGAGCCGGCTCAGGATCGTGCGCGGCGAGACCACGCACCGCGCGCTCGTCGACTGGGATCCGTCCGTGGTCCACCCGGAGCTCCGGCGCGGCGACACCCTGTCCACCGGCGAGGCGGCGAGCCCGCCGATCGATGCCGTGGACCGCAACGGCAAGGTGCTCACGAAGGGCGAGTACCCGTCCCTGGGCCCGATCCTGGACGAGCTGCGCAGCCGGTACGGCGACAAGGCGGGCGGCACCCCCGGTGTGGAGCTGGTCATCCGGCACGCGTCCGCGGAGTCCGCCGACACCACGCTGCTGACCCTCGCCGAGGGCAGGGCGGGCAAGCTGCGCACGACGCTGGACGCGCGCGTGCAGGCCGCCGCCGAGACCGCGGTGACGAAGTACGCCGAGTCGTCGGTGGTGGCCGTCAAGCCCAGCACCGGCGAGGTGCTGGCGGTCGCCAACCACCGCGAGGACGGCTTCAACGCGGCCTTCCTGGGCGAGCTGGCGCCCGGCTCCACCATGAAGATCATCAGTGCGGCCACTCTCATCGACACCGGCCTGACGACGGCGAACGGCCCGGCGCCCTGCCCGCCGACCGCGACCTGGCAGAGCCAGACCTTCAGCAACCTCAAGGGGCTTCAGCCCGACGAGAAGGCCACTCTCTCGGACAGCTTCGCGCGCTCCTGCAACACGGCGTTCGTGAAGTACGCGGACTCGGTCCAGGTCGACTCGCTCACCAAGGAGGCCGAGGACGGCTTCGGGCTCGGGCGCAACGACTGGAAGGTGGGCGTCCCGAGTTTCGACGGGCGGGTCCCCGCCTCCGGTGGCCCGGACACCGCGGCCAACCTGATCGGCCAGGGCCAGGTGCAGATGTCCCCGCTGAACATGGCCTCCGTGGCGGCGACCGCGATGACCGGAACCTTCCGGCAGCCGGTGCTCGTCTCGCCGAAGCTGGACGGCCGGAAACTGGCCACCGCCAAGGGCCTGTCGGCCACCACGGTCGCCCAGCTGCGCGCCATGATGAACCGCACCGCCACCAGCGGCACCGCGGCCGGTGTGATGCGCGGGCTGAGCGGCAGCATCGGCGCCAAGACGGGTTCGGCGGAGGTCGACGGCCAGTCCAAGTCGAACAGCTGGTTCGCCGGCTACCGCAACGACGTCGCGGCCGCGGCCATGACCCAGGACGGCGGCCACGGCATCGACGCGGCCGGTCCGATTGTCGCGAGTGTGCTACGGATCGGTGGCTGACGTCACTCTCACAGACCGGGACTCTAGGCTGGTGCCGTCGTTGGGGAGCGTGAGGGCTGCGGGGCGACGGGGACCCCGGGGGAAGTGCGCGGAGGAAGTGAGCTGTGGGCAAGAGAAGGCGCGTCGCCGAGCGACGGAAGAACAGACCCGCCGTCATCGGCGGGATGATCGCCGTCGTCGTCGGGGGCGCGGGCTTCGGCCTCTACGCCCTCTACGGCGGCGGGGCGGCCGACGCGGCGTCGACGGCCGACCACAAGCCCGTCAAGACCGGCCCGCTCTCCGCCACCGAGGTGCAGACGACGGCGCGCACCTTCCTGTCGTCCTGGCAGCAGGGCGAGGTCACCCGGGCCGCCTCCGTCACCGACGACAGCAAGGCCTGCGTCAGACTCCTCACCGGCTATGCCAAGGACGCCCACGTCAAGGACGTCACCCTCACCGAAGGCACCCGCAGCGGTGACAAGGTCCCGTTCTCCGTGAAGGCGACGGTGTCGTACAAGGGCGTCAGCAAGCCGCTGTCGTACGACTCCGCGTTCACCGTGATCCGGCGGACCAGCGACGGCAGGCCGGTGGTCAACTGGCACGCCGCGGTCGTCCACCCGGACCTCTCGGACGGCGACACCCTGGTCACCGGCGAGTCCGGCACCCCGCCGATCAAGGCCCTGGACCGCGACGGCGGGGAGATCACCACCGCCAGGTACCCGTCGCTGGGCACGGTCCTGGACGGACTGCGGGAGAAGTTCGGCAAGAAGGCCGGCGGCAAGGCGGGCGTCGAACTGCGCGTGGTGCGCGGCACCGCGTCCGAGAAGGCGAAGCTGTCCGACAAGACGCTCCTGGAGCTCAGCAAGGGCACGCCGGGCACCGTGAAGACCACGCTCAGCCCGACCCTGCAGGCGGCCGCCGAGAAGCAGGTCACCACGCAGAAGAACGCCTCGGTCGTGGTGGTGCGCCCCTCGACCGGTGAGGTCCTCGCCGTCGCCAACTCCAGCCACGGCTTCAACGTGGCCTTCCAGGGCTCTCTCGCACCCGGCTCCACGATGAAGATCATCACGTCGACGATGCTGTTCGAGAAGAGGCTCATCACCCCGGACGCGTCGCACCCCTGCCCGAAGACGTACAAGCTCGCCGGGTGGACGTTCCACAACGACGACGACTCCGAGATCAAGCGGGGCTCGTTCAAGCTCAGCTTCGGCGCCTCCTGCAACAACGCCTTCATCGACTTCGCGCCGAAGCTGTCCGACAGCGACCTGACCACCGAGGCCCAGCAGGTCTACGGCCTCGGCATGAACAACTGGGCCATCGGCGTCCCGACCTTCGACGGCTCCGTCCCGGTGCAGAGCGGCGCGCAGATGGGCGCCTCGCTGATCGGGCAGGGCGGGGTGCGCATGAACCCGCTGAACATGGCGTCGGTGTCGGCCACCGTGGACACCGGCTCCTTCCACCAGCCGTACCTGGTCGCCCCGAGCGTCGACAACCGGACGATCGCGAAGGCCTCGCGCACGATGTCGTCGAAGACGCAGTCGCAGCTCAAGGAGGTCATGCAGTACACGGCGGCGTACGGCACGGCGGCCAAGGCGATGTCGGGCCTGAGTTCGAGCTGCGGCGCCAAGACGGGGTCGGCCGAGGTCGACGGCCAGAAGAAGCCCAACGGCTGGTTCACCGCGTACTGCGGCGACTTCGCGGCCGCGGGCGTGGTCCAGGCGGGCGGCCACGGCGGCGACACGGCCGGGCCGATCGTGGCGGCACTGCTGAAGCTCGGGTCGTCCCTCTAGAAGCCCCTGGGGCCGAAGGGCCGGCCGCTCAGCCGGCCACGGGGGTGGCCATGTAGGTGCGCCGGAGGAAGCGCAGCAGCGCCTTCGACTCGAACTGCACCACCGATGTGCCGTGGTCGGAGTGGAACTCCACCACGGCCTGGACCCGGCCCAGCGGCCACACCCGTACGTCACCGCTCTCCGCGGGCGCTCTGAGGCCCTGCTCCAGCAGTGAGCGCGAGAACGTCCACTTGTCCGTGCCGGGCAGACCGACCTGTACGGACCGCGGATCGGCGTCGGGGTCGTAACGCAGGACGACGGGCACCGCGGGCGGCTCGTCCCGTGCGTCCCCGTCCGTGAGGATGTGGGCTCGCGCATACTGCTCGACTACAGGCATCGGACTGCACCTTTACGCTCCGTGATCCGCGCGAAAGCTACGCATCCGCTTTATCTCCAATGTCGCACATTTTCCGGAATGCGCTTGCGGCCGGCCGAGGGGACGCCGGGCGTCGCCGCCTCGGTCCTCCTGGCGGCCACCACGGAGCTGCGCGGGCCGCTCCTCGGGCTGGAGCGGCTGAAGCTGCCGCCCCGGCTCGTCCAGATCGCCTCCTTCATGATCCGCTACGGCGACGTCATCGCCGACGAGATGCGCCGGATGCGGATCGCCCGTCAGTCGCGCGGCGTCGAGGCGCGGGGCGTGCGCCACCGGGGTGTGCTCGCGAGGTCCGCGGGCGCGCTGTTCATCCGCTCCCACGACCACCCTCGTACCGCACCTCAACGGCATCCTGGACGGCGGCGCGGGCACCGTGACGGTGACCGCGGCGGGCGCGGCGGAGGCGGCGGGCGACGCGGCGGCGGGCGACGCGGCGGCGGAGGACGGACTGCCCGTCGGCAAGCGGCACATGACGGAGATCCGGCACCGGGCCGGCATCCTCGCCCCGGCCTCCCGGCGCGAACTCGCCGGCATTCTGCGCTCCCTGGACGTGAACGGGCCCACCACCGAACTCCTCGCCGACGACGCCCTGATGCGCGCGAGCCCGGCCCAAGAGCGTGTGACGCGTTCGTGTGACGGCCGTCCCGGCGGCGTACCGAGGAATCCAAGGCCTCGCGGCCATGTTTCACTCACTGTCGCCAGGCGAGTGGGTGGAGGGATCAGGACGTGGACGTGGACGTGCACGGCACTGTGGCCGAGGGCTTCGAGCCGGTCAGGGACGCGTTCGCGAGCAACTTCGAGTTGCTCGGGGACCGGGGCGCGGCGGTGGCCGTGTACCGGGACGGGCACCGGGTCGTCGACCTGTGGGGCGGCGCCCGGGACTTCGACGGTGCCGTCGGCGACGCGCCGTGGGAGCACGGCACCGCCCAGATCGTGCGCTCGGCCACCAAGGGCGTCGCCGCCGCCGTACTGCTGCTCCTGCACCAGCGCGGGGAGCTGGACCTGGACGCGCCGGTGGGTGACCACTGGCCGGAGTACAAGGCAGCCGGCAAGGAGCGGACGCTGGTGCGGCAGCTGCTCGCGCACCGCGCGGGCGTGCCGGTACTGGACCGGCCGCTCACGCCCGCGGAGGCCGCCGACCCCGACCTCGGCGCGGCCGCCGTGGCGGCCCAGGCGCCGGTGTGGGAGCCGGGCACCGACCACGGCTACCACGCGCAGACCTACAGCTGGCTGACCGGTGAGCTGGTGCGGCAGGTGACCGGGCGGACCGTCGGCGAGTGGATCGCGGACGAGATCGCCGGGCCGGCCGGCGCCGAGCTGTGGCTCGGGCTGCCGGCGGCGGAGCAGGCGCGGGTGGGGCGGGTGGGGCCGGTCGAGACGCCCGCGACCGCGGGCGCGCTGCGCACCCGGCCCAAGCGCGCCGTCTCCGAGGCGTACGCCGACCCGGGGTCGCTGACCCGCCGGGCGTTCGGCGCGATCAGCCCGCTCCCGGACGAGAACGACCCCGCCTACCGCGCGGCAGCCCTCCCCGCCTCGAACGGCATCGCCACCGCCGACGGCCTGGCGCGCTTCTACGCCTCGCTGATCGGCGAGGTCGACGGCGGCAGGCGGCTGTTCACGCCGGAGACCGTGGAGCTGGCCCGCGCCGAGCAGTCGGCCGGTGCGGACCGGGTGCTGGTCGTCGCCACCCGCTTCGGGCTCGGCTACATGCTGCACGGCAGCGCGTCCCCGCTGCTCTCCCCCGGCTCCTTCGGCCACCCGGGCCGCGGCGGCTCGCTCGCCTTCGCGGACCCCGGGTCGGGCATCGCCTTCGGCTATGTCACCAACGGCTTCCGCAAGAGCGTGACGGCGGACCCGCGGGCGCAGGCGCTGGTGCGCGCGGTGCGCACGGCGCTGTCGTGACCGCCGTCCACGCCCCGCGCCACCACGCGCGCACCCTCAGATATTGATCGGGTGGGAGTGCCGGCCGGAATCGGTGTCGATCTCCTCGTGCGCCTTGGTCAGCAACTGCATGGCCAGTTCGTTCAGAGCGCGGGCGCCGGCGATCTCCTCGCCGACCCTGGGCTGGTTGTTGTCGGACACGTGACGGCTCGCGTGGCCGTGTGCCCGTACCTCGGTGCCGTCGCGCAGCCGGACCAGGGCCACCGCCCGCGTATGCGTCGCGTCCTCCTGGAACTCCAGCTCCACATGCCAGCCCACAACGGTCTGCATCATGGGGACCACCTCCAAAATCGCTGCTTCCAGGGTGCTCCTCGGGGCCCGGACCGTCACGTCGGCGCGGGCCGCCGCCCGCCGTCCGTCCGCCGCCTGTCCGCTACCTGTCCGCTACCTGTCCTCGAAGCTGGCGAAGTACGCGGCGGCCATGTCCTCGTCGGCGTGCCCCTGGGCGGCGGCGCGGGCGAAGCGTTCGGCGGCCGCCTCGGCGACGTCCAGGCGCACGCCGTGGCTCGCGCCGGCGGCGACGATCAGCCGGGCGTCCTTCCCGGCGGTGTCCACCGCGAACGAGGGCGGCGTCAGCCCGCCGTCGAGGATCAGGCCGGCCTTGGCCCGCAGGTAGCCCATGTCGAGGGGGCCGCCCGCGATCAGGTCGAAGAAGTGCTGCGGGTCCACCCCGAGGCCGTGCGCCAGCGCGACCACCTCGCCGGTCGCCGCGGTGGCCGCGAGGACCCAGCTGTTGGCGACCAGCTTGAGCCGGGTCGCTGCGGCCGAGGCCCCGTCGTCGCCGGTCCACACGGTGCGGGCGCCGACGGCGTCGAAGACCGGCGTGACCTTCTCCCGGTACTGCTCGGGCCCCGCGGCCAGGACGGTGAGCTGTCCGGCCTCGGCGGGCTGACGGGTGCCGAGGACCGGGGCGTCGTAGAAGACCAGGCCGTGCTCGCGGGCGAACGCGGCCAGTTCGGGGACCTGGTCGAGGCCCGCGGTGGTCGACTGGACCCAGACGGCCCCGGGACGCAGCGACCCGGCCGCCTCGCGCAGGGTCTCCAGGGCGGTGGCACCGTCGTACAGCATGGTCAGGACGACGTCGGCGCCCTCGACGGCCTCGGCCGGGCTGCCGGTGACCTGGGCGCCGTCGGCCGCGAGGGGTTCGGCCTTGGCGCGGGTGCGGTTCCAGGCGCGGACGGTGTGCCCGGCCTTCAGGAGGTTGCGGGCCATCGCGGCGCCCATGATGCCGGTGCCCAGCACGGCCACGGTCGGCTTGTCGGTCATGACGTCTCCCTGTCCTCGTCTGTCCTCAGTACTGTCCTCAGTACTGTCATCAGTACTGTCATCAGTACTGTCATCAGTACTGTCATCAGTACTGTCCTCGTACGTTCCGCAGCCAGCTTGGCGCACCGCGGGCCACCACCCGGCGCGCGGCGTCCAGGTATCCCGGCGGCGCGCCGGAAAACGCGGGGGACCCCGGTCCGCCGACCGGGGTCCCCTGGCGTGGGCGGGCCGGGTCAGCCGTCGTTCTCCGCGGACGGGAGGTAGGCGCCCGGCACGTCGTTCGGCGAGTAGATCTTCTTGTCGCCGGGGTAGGGCTTGGTCCAGTTGTGGGTCTGGTACCAGGTGTAGCGGTTCATCTGGGCGGGGTTCGCGTAGTCCGGCACCGCGTTCTTGCCGGTCAGCCGCTGGTGCGAGACCCAGCTCTGCCACCGCGCCGCGACCGCCCTCTCGGCCGCCGGCACGGAAACCGACGTCGGCGCGGCCGCCGCCCGGGCGTCCTGGGCCGCCGGGGTGTCCGAGCCGCAGGCCGGCTGCGGGTTCACCCCGAGGGTCAGCGAAGTCCGGTTGGGGACCGCCGTGAACGGCGTGTCGTCCGCCTTGCGCGTGAACGCCTTGTACATCGGGGTGGCCGCGCTGTCGAGCTGGTTCATCGGGTGGATCCCGAGGATCTGCTCGATGGTGCGGACCATGGTGATCTGCGAGTAGTAGTGGTCGTCGACCGTGCCGTGCTGCGCGTACGGGCTGATGACCTGGACCGGGGCGCGGTGGCCGTCGACGTGGTCGAGGCCGGCCTGCGAGTCGTCCTCGACGACGAAGATCGCCGAGTCCTTCCAGTACTTGCTGTGGGTGATCTCGTCGACCATCCGGCCGACCGCGAGGTCGTTGTCGGCGACCTCGGCGGCCGCGTTCGCGGGACCGCCGGTGTGGTCGTTGGAGAACCAGAACATGTTCAGGTTCGCCGGGCCGTTCTTCTCGAAGTCCTGCTTCCAGATCTGCTCTTTGTAGATGTCGGGAACACTCAGGTCGAACAGCGGGAAGCCCTGCACCGACACGTCGTTGAGGGAGGGGATCGCCGAGCCCGTCTTGATGGGGTAGGCGGTCTGCGCGCCGGTCGCGGCCATGTTCTTGCTGTCGCAGTACAGGTTCTGCCAGGTCGCGCCGGCCGGCTTGCTCTCGTACGACTGGAACTCGCCGAAGTCCTTGACGGTCTGGCCGGCCGCCTGCGCGCCGGTCCACAGGAACCCGGACTTCTGGTGGCCGAGGGCGTCGTCCTCGGTGTCGTAGCTGCGGGTGTACTCGCCGGCCGACGACTCGGTGTACTCCGGGTTGTCGGACTGCATCAGCCAGTTGTGGCCCTCGGCGGAGTTGGTGCCGATGTCGTAGAAGTTGTCGTACAGGCCGAACTGCTGGGCCAGCGCGTGCTGGTTGGGCGTGACGTTCTCGCCGAACTGGGTGAGCGCCGGGTCGCCGTTGCCCTGCGGCAGGTCGCCGAGGACCTGGTCGTAGGTGCGGTTCTCCTTGACGAGCAGGAAGACGTGCTTGATCGTCGACGGGTCGCCGATGCGCTTCGGGACCGGCACGGCCTTCGCGCGGCTCTTGCTGTCGGCCGTCGTGACCGAGCCGCCGGTCCAGCCGTTCTGCCGGAACACCTTGGCGGTCTGTTCCTTGACGACGAGGTCGCTCGGCAGCGTGAACTGGGTGAGGCTCGACGTGGTGTCGTGCGTGTTGTGGCCGGCGGCGTCGGGGCGCAGGGCGTCGATGCCACGGGTGTTGGCGACGACGATCTTCTTGCCGAGTGCGGTGATCCCCGACGGGAAGTAGTCGGTGGGGAGCAGGCCGACGTAGCGGGCGGGCTGCTGCGGGGAGCTGTAGCGGTAGACGGCGACCGCGTTGGCGCGGCCGAGGGTCACCAGGAGCCGGCCGTCGTCGGTGAGGGTGACCGCGTTGGGCTCGTAGCCGACGGACGCCTCGGGCCACGGCTGGGTGGCGATGGTCTGGACGACCTTGTCCTTGCGGCTGTCGATGACCGACACGCTGTTGTCGGCGGTGTTGGTGACGAACACCGCGCCCTTGCTCTCGTACACGGCGGTCGGGTGCAGGCCGACGTCGATGGTGCCGACGGCGGCGGACGGGTCCGCGGTGTCGATGACGCTGACCGTGCCGGTGGTGCTGGCGCCGGTCTTCGGGTCGGCGACCACGCCGGTGCCGTAGGAGTTGATGGTGGTGTCGCCGGCCTCGGCCGGGCGCCCGCCCTCGTTGCTGACGTAGAGCTTGCCGCCGGCCAGGGCGAGACCGCGCGGGGCGTTGCCGACCGCCCAGGTCTGCTTGACCGTTCCGGTCGCCGCGTCTATGGCGACCACCTTGTTCTGACCGTTGACCGCGGAGTACACGGTGGAACCGTCGGCGGCGAACACGGCCGCGCCCACCAGCGCCTTCTTGGAGCCGTCGGCCGCGATCGGTACGGCCGTGGGGTTCGCCAGGGTGCCGTCGGCGTTGACGGTGAACCTGGTGTAGCCGCCCGCCTGGCCCAGCCACAGCTGCGTGCCGTCGGGCGAGTAGGTCGGGCCTTCCTGGCCGACCGCGCCGCTGCTGATGCGCAGGTCGTCCGCGGTGCTGGTGCCGATCTTCTGCTTGACCTGCCCGGTCGCCAGGTCGACGACGACCAGGGAGGCGTCACCGTCGGCGATCGAGGCGGCGAGGTGGGTGCCGTCCGGGCTGACGGTCGACGACATGATCTTGCCGTCGTTGATGACGCTGCGGGTGCCGTAGGGGTTGATGTACTGGTCGGCGGCGACGACCTGGCCGTTGGCGGTGGTCTGGCCGACCTGCTGGGTGCCGAACTGGTAGGTCGAGGCGACCGCGGTGCCCGTGACCCCGAGGGCGACGGCGATACCCGACGTCACCAGCAGGGTGTGGCGGCCGACGTGTCTGCCGAAGAGGTGGAACTGCTTCTTCTCGTTGATCCGGCGCTGGCGTGTTACCTGCACGGAACTTTTTCCCTTCAGTGGTGATCGAGCAGGTCGACGTTGCCGTCGAACTGCCACAGCGGATTCGGGGCGTCGCCGGTCGACGTCCGTACGAGGAAGTAGCCGTTGACTTCCTTGGGACCGTCGCCGTCGGCCACGAACCGCCCGTCCGAGGTGATGTCGAGCTGGTAGATCGCCGTCCCCGTGACCGCCGTGACGCCGGGGAGGTGCCAGCTGACGACGCAGCGCCAGTCGTTGCCCGCGCCCTCCTGGGCGGCCTGGCCGTCGCTCTTGGTGCAGGCGGCCGTGGTCTTCAACTGCGCCTCGGTGACGGCGGGCCGGTGCAGCTGCTCGGTCTGTAGCCGGTAGAGGTGGGCGAACACGGTGGCGAGGGACTTCTGGACCTTGGCCTGCTCGATCCCGGAACCCGTCGACGGGGTGGCCGCGGCGACCGCCCCGACGGTGACGGCGGTCAGCGCGGCCAGCGGCAGCACGCCGAGGGTGAGCGCGCGGCGCCCGGAGCCGTCGTCGGCCGGGTTGGTGAAGTCCCGCCGCACGAACAGCACATACGCCGAGACGGTGGCGAGCACCGCCCACGCCAGACTCACCGCGACGCCGATCAGGAGCGGGGTGAGCTGCGCGGGGCTGGTGAACAGCCCGTTCCAGGAGAGGAAGGCGTAGCCGGGCAGGGCGAGGCGCACGGCGACGGGCAGCGGCAGCATCTGGGCGACCGACATCGCGAGCGCGACGACCGGGGGCAGCAGCAGGCCCATCGGGGAGCGGCCGAGGGCGACCGAGCCGAGCAGCCCGATCGCGGCGAGGGAGAGGGCCGGGGCGAGGGCCGCGAGCCAGGCGAGCAGCACCCGGCCGGCCGCGTCGCCGGACGGCAGCAGGTGGCCGTCGAGGCCGACCAGCGGCTGATCGCCGACCGACGCCAGGCCGCCGAGCGTGCTGGAGACGGCCAGTCCGGCCACCAGCAGCAGGATGACGGTGAGGCTGGCCAGTGACTTCGCCACGAAGATCCGCGCCGGCGAGCGGACCGCCACCAGCAGGTGGCGCCAGGTGCCGAGCCGGTCCTCGGCGGCGAACACGTCACCGGCGACCACCGACGTGAGCAGCGGCAGCGCCCAGGTGCCCGCGAAACCGAGCATCACCAGCGGCCCGGCCCAGCCGGTGGCGTGCATCCAGCGCCCGAAGAGCGTGTCGGAGGGAAGCGTGCTCTGCTGGCCGACCCCGGCGACGAAGAGGCCCGGCGCGATCCAGCAGGCGAGCACCAGCAGCCGGATCCGCCACTGCGAGACCAGCTTCACCAGCTCGAAGCGGTAGGCGCGCGAGACCGGGACACGGGGGACGACGGGCGTCGGCAGGGTAGGGGGCGTGGCGGCGGTGGTCGCGGTCATCGGCCGGCCTCCTGGTGCTCGGTAAGGGCGAGGAACGCGGCCTCCAGCGGGGACACGACGGGGGCGAGTTCGCGTACCGCGACGCCCGACCGCACGACCTGGGCGACGAGTTCGTCGAGGGCGGGCACCAGGGCGCGTACGACGAGCACGTCGGGGTCCTGCCGCAGGCCGAGGCCGGTGTCGTCGACGATCCGGACGCCCGACGTGGCGGCGACGAGCCGGCGCGCGGTCTCGGGGTCGGAGGTGCGCAGCCGGTAGTCGAGTTCGCGGTTCTCGGCGGCCAGCTTGCTCAGCGGGCCGGAGAACACCACGCGCCCGGTGGCGAGGATGGTGGCCTCGGAGCACAGCGCCTCCAGGTCGTCCATCCGGTGGCTGGAGAGCACCACGGCGGTGCCGCCGTCGGCGAGCCGGGTGAGGACGCGGTGCACATGTCTCTTGCCGGCCGGGTCGAGGCCGTTGGCGGGCTCGTCGAGCACGAGCAGCCGGGGCCGGGTGAGCAGGGCGGCGGCGAGGCCGAGCCGCTGGCGCATGCCGAGGGAGAAGCCGCGGGCCTTGTCGTCGGCGACGTCGGTGAGTCCGACCTCGGCGAGCGTCTCGTCGATCGCGGCGGTCCCGGTGCCGAGACCGCGCAGCGCGGCCAGCGCGGCGAGGTTCTGCCGCGCGGTGAGCGAGGGGTAGAGACCGGGCGCGTCCACGAAACCGGCGACACCGCCGGGCACGGCGAGGGCCCGCTCGACCGGCGTGCCCAGGATCTCCAGCCGGCCGCCGTCGGCGACGGCCAGCCCCAGCAGCAGGCCGAGCAGCGTCGTCTTGCCGGCGCCGTTCGGCCCGACCAGGCCGTGGATCTGACCTTGCGTCACATCCAGGTCCACGGCGTCCAACGCGACGACGTCGCCGAAGCACTTGGTGATCCCGTGGGCCCGGACTGCGTGGAGTGTGTCCATGAGTCCCATGCGTCCCTTCTTCCGCAATCCGCAGGGACTTTAGGGAGAACACACAACCCAGGCACAGCCTGTCGGCTGAACGTTCGAGGAACGGTTCGTCAAGGCAACGGCAAGTCCGCCCGATCTGCCCCCGACTTGCTCCCGCCCCGTCCGACAAGGGGACATTTCACCGATGTTCGCCACGCTTCGGCCCCTCAGCTACCCGGCACCCGGCACCCGGCGTGCAGCGTCAGCCCGATCCCGACGACCACCAGGCCGGCCGCCGCGATCCGGGGCGCCTCGAACCGCTCCTTGAAGAAGACCGCTCCGATGGCGGCGCCGACGATGACGGACGACTCGTACAGCGCGGCGACCGGCGCGAGTTCGGCGCGGGTCTGGGCCCACAGGACCAGTCCGTAGGCGAAGACGGACAGCGTCGCGCCGAAGAGCCCCAGGGCCGCGCACGGGCGGGCGCGGCGAGCAGTTCGCCGCGTCTGCGGTACAGGGCGTACGCCGGGATCGCGAGGCCCTACGCGATGGGACACGCCTGCCCGAAGTCCCCGAGCCGGAAGGAGAGCATCAGCAGCGCGAAGCAGGCGACATGGACCACCGCCGAGGCGATCAGGTACGGCCACGCGCCGGCCGCCGGCACGGCGGGGAACGGCATCAGCAGCAGCCCGGTCAGCACCCCTCCGCCGGCGATCAGCGAGGAGCCGACGGGGTCGTCGGTGATCCGGTGGGCGATGGCGTTCCAGCCGGCGTGCGTGACCGCGGCGAGCAGGACGGCCGCGGTGACGGCAGGGGTCACGCGGTGGGTTCACGTACGTCCACGACGGCGGCGCCGGCGTGTGCCACCAGGGCGGCGGGCGTGATCGGGAAGACCGCGTGGGGGTTGCCGGCGGCGGCCCACACCACGCCGTGCGCCAGCAGCGCCCGGTCGGCGAGGACGCGGGTGCGGGTGCGGTGCCCGAAGGGCGGCACGCCGCCGATGGCGTACCCGGTCGTCTCGCGTACGACGTCCGCCTTGGCCCTCGTCACCTTCTCGGCGCCGAGTTCCTTGCGGACCAGTTCCACGTCGACCCGGGAGGCGCCGTCCATCAGCACCAGTACCGGCACCCCGTCGGCCGCGAAGATCAGCGACTTGCAGATCTCGCTCAGCTCGCACCCGATCGCGGCGGCGGCCTCGGCCGCGGTACGGGTGGCGTCCGGGAAGCGCCGGATCCGCGAGGTCAGCTCCCCGAGGCCGAGTTCCTCCAGAGCGGCGGCGAAGCGGGGATGGGCACCGGAGTCCCCGGTGCCGGCGTCAGTGGCGGCTGTCGTCGTCATGGGAGGCACGCTAGCCAAGCGCGGGAAGTGACGGCGAGTGGTTCACCCGGCGCGGCACGACGAAGCCGGTGAGGGCGCCCCGTCCCCACGGACCCTCACCGGCGGTCTGTCACGAGCCGTACGTCAGACGCGTACCAGCTCCCGGTCCTCGTCGTTCTCGGTGTTCTCGGCGGCCAGGGCGCGCAGGCCCTCGCCCTCGACATCGACGTTGGGCAGCGCCCGGTCCAGCCACTTCGGCAGCCACCAGGCGCGCTTGCCGAGCAGGGCGAGCACCGCCGGGACGATCGCCATGCGGACGACGAACGCGTCGAAGAAGACGGCGACGGCGAGGCCGAAGCCGATCATCTTGATCATGGACTCGCTGGAGGTGATGAAGCCGCCGAAGACGGAGATCATGATGATCGCGGCGGCGGCCACGACCCGCGCGCTGTGCCGGAAGCCGGTCACCACGGCCTGGCCGGGCGTCTCGCCGTGGACGTACGCCTCCCGCATCCGGGTCACGAGGAACACCTCGTAGTCCATGGCGAGACCGAAGACCACGCCCACCATGAAGATCGGCATCATCGACATGACCGGACCGGTCTGCTCGACGCCGAGCAGACCGCCGAGCCAGCCCCACTGGAAGACCGCGACGACGGCGCCGAGCGCGGCGAGCACGCTGAGCAGGAAGCCGAGGGCCGCCTTCAGCGGGACCAGGACGGAGCGGAAGACCGCGATCAGCAGGAGGAAGGCCAGGCCGACCACCAGCGCCAGGTACGGGATCAGCGCGTCGTTGAGCTTCTGCGAGAAGTCGATGTTCATCGCGGTGGTGCCGGTGACCAGGACCCGCGCGCCGGTGTCGGCCTTGACGTCGGCGCTCTGGGCGCGGATGGCGTGCACCAGGTCCTCGGTCTGTGCCGAGGACGGCTTGGAGTCCGGGATCACCGTGATCGTCGCGGTGTCGCCGGCCTTGTTGAACGCCGCCGGGGTCACCGTCACGACGTCCTTCAGGCCCTTGATGTCGTCGGCCACCTCGGTGGCCGCGGCCTTGGGGGTGTCACTGTCCTTGGCGTCGACCACGATCATCAGGGGCCCGTTGAAACCGGGACCGAAGCCCTCCGACAGCAGGTCGTACGCCCGGCGCTGGGTCGTGGAGGTGGGCTGCGAGCCGTCGTCGGGCAGGCCCAGTTCGAGCTGGGAGGCCGGGAGGGCGATCGCGCCCAGTCCGACCACGCCGAGCAGCAGCACGGCTGCCGGGCGGCGGACCACGAAGCTCGCCCAGCGGGCGCCCAGGCCGGGCTTGTCCTGCCGGGCCGTACGGGCACGAGTCCGGCGCTTCTCGCCCACGGCCCTGACCCGCCGGCCCGCGTAGCCGAGCATCGCCGGGATCATGGTCAGCGCGATGAGGACGGAGACCACGACCGTGCCCGCCGCGGCGAGGCCCATCTTCGTCAGCATCGGCACGCCGACGACCGAGAGACCCGCGAGCGCGATCACGACCGTGAGGCCCGCGAAGACCACCGCCGAGCCGGCCGTACCGACGGCGCGGCCGACCGCCTCCTCGCGGTCGCGGCCCTCGGCCAGTTCGCCGCGGTAGCGGGAGACGATGAACAGCGCGTAGTCGATGCCGACCGCGAGACCGATCATCAGCGCCAGTGTGGACGTGGTGTCACCGAGGTCGAGCGCCTTGGCGAGGGCGGTGATGGCGGAGACGCCGATGCCGACGCCGATGACCGCCGTCAGCAGCGGCAGTCCGGCCGCGACCAGTGAGCCCAGGGTGATGAGGAGGACGACGGCGGCGATGGCGAGACCGATGGCCTCACCGGCGCCTCCCGCCTCGGCCCCGGCCTGGAGCGCGTCGCCGCCGACCTCGACGGTCAGCCCGGCCTGCTGGGCGGTGTGCGCGGCCGCCTCCAGCGCGTCGCGGGAGGAGTCCTTGAGCTCCGTGCCGGAGACGTCGTAGCGCACCGAGGCGTAGGCGACCGTGCCGTCCTTGCTGACGGCGTGCTGCTTGTAGGGGTCGGTGACGGAGGTGACCTCCGAGCCGCCGGCCAGTTCCTTCACGGTCTTCTTGACGGTCGCCTTGTTGAGCTTGTCCGTCATCTTCTCGCCGGCCGGCGCCTTGAACACCACGCGGGCGGTGGCACCGTCGGAGCTGGCGCCGGGGAAGCGCTGGTCCAGCAGGTCGAAGGCCTTCTGGGCCTCGGTGCCGGGGATCGAGAAGGAGCTGGAGCCGGCGGCGGGGGCGGAGGCGGCGGCGACGCCGGCCAGCGTCAGCAGCGCCACCCATATGAGGGCGACGAAGTGCCGTCGCCTGAAGGCGAGCCGGCCCAGTTTGTAGAGGAACGTGGCCACGAGGGCGTACTCCCGGTCAGGTCGTGGGGTTTTCAGGGCAGGGTGATCAACCCGGTGGGGAGCAGGGGTGATCGGCCCGACGACGTGAGCGGAGGCGTCAGGTGGGCTGGTTGCGGGGAAGGGTCAGCAGACGGGTGCGCCGAGGGCGGGGAGCACCACGGCGTCGATGTACGACAGCAGGAAGGCCTGGGTGGGCGGTTGCTCGTCGATCAGCGAGCGGGCGGCGAACCCACCGATCATCATGTGCATCACGAAATCGATCGCCGGGTTGTCCGCGCGGATCTCGCCCCGGTCGATCGCGCGCCGCAGCACCTGGTGGAACTGCGCCATCTCGGGCTCGATCAGATGCTCCTTGAACGCATTCAGGAGATCCGGGTTGCCGTGGATCGCCATGGCGAGGCCCCGCATCAGCGCGGAGCTCTGCTCCATGTCGCAGTCGTCCGAGCGCAGCGTGAGGGCGTGCAGATCGCCGCGGAGCGACCCGGTGTCGATCTCGCCGAGTGCTCCCGGCTTCTGGTAACGCACCGCCTTGGCCACCAGTTCGGCCTTGCCGCCCCACTGGCGGTAGAGCGTGGCCTTGCTGGACTTGGTGCGGGCGGCCACGGCGTCCATGGTGAGGGCGTCGTAGCCGACCTCTCGGAGCAGGTCGAGCACGGCCTCGTACAGCTCGGCCTCGCGCTCGGGCGTGATCCGACTGCGACGCGCCGTTGCGATCTCAGTCATGCCGCTCACCCTTCACTGCTCCGTCGGCATCCTCGTGTGTACATGTTGAAGATACCCCGCGATCTAGAGAAACGAAACCGTTTCGTACGTGTGGTCTCTCACGTAGCCGACACGCAACCGGGCAACACGTGAGCCTCCACGAGTTGCTGGCCCTCCGCCCCGGGAAAAGCATGGGGAGGTGAGCTATCTGCGCATGCCGCATCTCAGTGGTGACCTGTTGTGCTTCGTGGCCGAGGACGACCTCTGGCTGACCTCGCTCGACGCCCCGGGCCGCGCCTGGCGGCTCACCGTCGACCGCACCAAGGTCGGCCACCCGCGTTTCTCGCCGGACGGCCGCCGGATCGCGTACACGAGCTGGCGCAGTCTCGTGCCCGAGATCCACCTGGCCGACGTCGACGGCGGCCCCGGGCGGCAGCTGACGTACTGGGGCAGCGCCGACACCCAGGTGTGCGGCTGGACACCCGACGGGGACATCCTGGCGGTCGCCTCGCACGGGCAGCCGTTCTCCTATTTCACCTGGGCCTACAAGGTGTCCCCGGACAGCGACCCGGGGCGCAAGCTGCCCTGGGGGCCGGTCGCCGACATCCAGGTCGCCGACATCGAGGGCGAACGCAGGAGCCTGCTGCTCACCGGCACCCCGCCGCACGAACCGGCCGGCTGGAAGCGCTACCGGGGCGGCGCCATGGGGCGGCTGTGGCTGCACGGGCAGCGGCTGCTCGCCGGCATCGGCGGCCACCTGTGCTCCCCGATGTTCGTCGGCGGCCGGATCGCCTTCCTCTCCGACCACGAGGGCGTCGGCAACCTGTACTCCTGCGCCTACGACGGCTCCGACCTGCGCCGGCACACCGACCACGACGCCTTCTACGCCCGGCACGCCGCCTGCGACGGCACCCGGGTGGTGTACCAGTGCGCGGGCGACCTGTGGCTCGTCGACGACCTCGGCCCGAACGCGACACCGCGCCGACTGGACGTACGCCTCTCCGGGCCCCGGGCGGGGCGCCGCCCCTACCAGGTGCCGGCCGCCCAGCACGTCGACGGCGTCTCGGTCGACGAGACGGGCCGGGCCAGTGCCGTCGTCGTACGCGGCGGCCTGTACTGGCTCACCCACCGCGACGGCCCCGCCCGCACCATCGCGGACACGCCGGGGGTACGGGTGCGGCTCCCGGAGATGCTCGGCTCGACCGGGCAGATCGCGTACGTCACCGACGCCGGGGGCGAGGACGCGGTGGAGATCGCCCACCTGCCGCGGGCGACCGGCGCCCGCCCACCGCGGCGGCTGGCCTGCGGGAAGCTGGGCCGGGTGCTGGAACTGGTCTCGGATCCCCTGGGCGAACGCCTGGCCGTGGCGGCCCACGACGGCCGGCTGCTGCTCATCGACGCGACCGAGGAGGTCGAGGCCGTCGTCGGGAGTTCTGTCGATTCCGCTGACAGCATTGACGGCACTGACGGCACTGACGGCACTGATGGCGTTGACGGTGTTGACGGTGTTGACGGTGTTGGCCGCGTTGACCAGGTTGAGGCCGCCGAGCCTGCCGGCATTGACTCTGTCGACGACGTTGACCGTGTTGACCGTGTTGACGGCGTTGACGGCACCGACTCCGGGGACGTGGTCACCGAGTTGATCCAGTCGATCAACGGACCGGTCCGTGATCTGGCTTTCTCACCGGACGGGTCATGGTTGACCTGGTCGCATCCGGGCATCGGGCGTTCGCTGCGGCAGATCAAGATGGCCCGCATCAGCGACCGGCTCGTCATCGACGTCACCAACGGCCGCTTCGAGGACGAGAACCCGGTCTTCACCCGTGACGGCCGCTACCTCGCGTTCCTCTCCTGGCGCGGCTTCGACCCGGTGTACGACGTCCACACCGGCGACCTGTCGTTCCCGCTCGGCTGCCGCCCCTACCTGGTCCCGCTCTCCTCGGCGACCCCCTCCCCCTTCGCCCTCAACCCCGACGGACGCCCGGCCGCCGGCGGTCTGGACCCCGTCGAGGACGAGGAGCCCGGCGAGGGCGGCGCGGTGACGGTCGAGGTCGAGGGCCTGGAGAGCCGCGTGACCCCGTTCCCGGTCACCGCCTCCAAGTACTCGGCGCTGTACCCGGTCGCGGGCGGCGGTCTGGTCTGGCTGCGCTGGCCGATCTCCGGCGCGCTGGGCGAGACCTTCGTCAACCCGGCCGACACCAGCGGCCGGCCGACCCTGGAGTACTTCAGCATCAGCAAGGCGAAGAAGTCCGAACTCGTGGACCACCTCGACTGGTTCACGGTCAGCGGCGACGGCAGCCGGCTGGTCGTGGTGGACGAGGGCGAGCTGCGGGCCGTGCCGTCGACCGAGACCGGCGACGGCGACACGACCGTCTGGATCGACCTGCGCCGCATCCTGCACGAGGTCGACCCGCCCGCCGAGTGGCGCCAGGCGTACGCCGAGGCCGGCCGTCTGATCCGCGACTACTTCTGGGACCCCGGGATGTGCGGCATCGACTGGAACGGGGTGCTCGACCAGTACCGCCCGCTCGTCGAACGGGTCGCCTCCCCCGACGAGTTCGCGGACCTCCTGCGCGAGGTCCTCGGCGAACTCGGCACCTCGCACGCCTACGTCACCCCGGCCCGCCGCAACGAGGGCCCGCCGCACTACCAGCGCTTCCAGGGTCTGCTCGGCGCCAACTTCGTACACCGGGAGGCCGGCTGGACGGTCCAGCGGATCCTGCCCGGCGACTCCTCCGACTCCAGGGCGCGTTCCCCGCTCGCGGGCACCGGCATCCGGGAGGGCGCGGTCCTCACCCACGTGGACGGCAGGCCGGTGGACCCGGTGACCGGGCCCTTCCCGCTGCTCGCGGGGGCGGGGGCCACGACGGTGGAGCTGACCTTCGCCCCGGGCGAGGGCGAGTCGGGGCCGCCGCGCCGCGTCGCCGTCCTCCCGTTGATCGACGAGCGGCCGCTGCGCTACCAGGACTGGGTGGCCAAACGCCGTGAGGTGGTACGGGAGGTGAGCGGCGGCAAGTGCGGCTACCTGCACATCCCGGACATGGGCGGCTCGGGCTGGGCCCAGTTCAACCGCGATCTGCGCGGCGAGGTCTCCCGGCCCGCGCTCATCGTCGACGTGCGCGGCAACGCGGGCGGCCACATCAGCGAACTCGTCGTGGAGAAGCTCACCCGGACCATCCTCGGCTGGGACCTGACGAGGAACGCCCAGCCGGTGTCGTACGCCTCCAACGCCCCGCGCGGTCCGATCGTCGCGCTCACCGACGAGGCGACCTCCTCCGACGGCGACATGATCGCGGCCGCGATCAAGCTGCTGAAGCTCGGCCCGGTCGTCGGCCAGCGCACCTGGGGCGGAGTGGTCGGCATGACCGGCCGGCACCGCCTCGGCGACGGCACGGTGATCACGGTGCCGATGAACGCGGCCTGGTTCGAGGACTACGGCTGGTCCGTCGAGAACCACGGCGTCGCCCCCGACGTGGAGGTCCTGCGCACCCCCCTGGACTGGGCGGAGGGCCGCCACGTCGAGATGGACGACGCCATCCAACTGGCCCTGGACCTCCTGACCGACCACCCGGCAGCGGTACCCCCGGACTACAGCGAAGCCCCGAACCGCTCCCGCCCGAAGCTTCCCCCCAGGTCTTCTTGAGCCACCGGGGAGCGTCCCTGCCCAAAGGGCGCGGGGCTGTATCGCCTTGCGGCTCCGCCGCGTGGGCGCGAGCAACCCACGCACACCCGCACCCGCACCCGCACCCGCACCCCCTCCTGCCCCTTGGGCGCACAAAACGCAGGGCGCCCTCCGAAACGAAGGGCGCCCCACGCCTGTCGGTCGAGCCAGGTGCAACGACTAGGCGTCGTAGTCCTGGTCGAACCGGTCCTGCATCTCCTGCTCGGTGTCGTCCAGGGTCTGGCGACCGCGCTCAGGTGCCTGCCGGCCACGCTGCTGCGCCTGCTGCTGGCCACGCTGCGGGGCCTGCTGGGCCTGCTGGGCCTGCTGCTGGCCTTCGTGCATCTTCTGCTTGGTCTGACCCTGCGTCTTGCCGGCCTTGTCCTTCATACCCATGTGGGTTCACTCCCGTGGAGGGTGAGGGGAATCGGCCCTCAGTGGGGCCTCGACCAGACTCACACGGGCCGACTGCGCGCGCATTTCGATCAATCACGGTGCGTAGCGCGCGCCTCCTCGTCGGCCGCCCCACCTGCACCGACGAGCCCGGTGCGCATGCCCTGCAAGCGAGGTGCGAACCGCTTCATCTCGCGCTGCCCGACCGTGCCGATGAGCGCCGGCAGATATCCGCGCACCCCCTGCATCCCGCGCAGCCACCACTGCCCGTACACATGCGCCGAGCGCCGCTCGATGCCGGCCACGATCCGGTCCACGGCCGGCCCCAGCGGGTACGTCTTGTTCGCCGGCCACGGCAGCCGCTGCCGCAACTCCCGCATCACCTCGTCCTGGTCGGCGCCGCGCACCATGTCGGTGTCCGTCCAGGACAGGTAGCCGACCCCGACCCGCACCCCCTGGTGACCGACCTCGGCGCGCAGGCTGTGCGCGTACGCCTCCACGCCCGCCTTGGACGCGCAGTACGCCGTCATCATCGGCGCCGGCGTGATCGCGGCCAGCGACGCGATCTGGAGCAGGTAGCCGCGGCTCTCGGTGAGAACGGGGAGGAACGCGCGCGCCGTCACCGCCGAACCGATCAGATTGACCTCGATCACCCGCCGCCAGGCCGCGGGGTCGGAGCCGGCGAACGGACCGCCGTTCGCCACCCCGGCGTTGGCCACCACGATGTCGGCCTTGCCGAACCGCTCCTTCACCTCCCGCGCGACCCGGCTCATCGCCTCGTGGTCGGTGACGTCGGCGTACCAGTACGCGCTGTCGGTGTGCAGCCTGCCGGAGACCTCCTTGAGGGCCTCCTCCTCCAGCCCGACCAGCGCGACCTTCGCCCCGCGCGCGGAGAGCTTGCGGGCGAGCAACTCGCCGACGCCGCGCGCCGCTCCGGTGACGACGACGACCTGTCCTTCGAGTCCGACCCTGCTCATGAGCCCTCCTTGATCCGCTCCGGCCCGTCGGCGCCGGCTGCTTCGGGGGTGCCGGTCAGGTACGCGGCGACCAGTTCCCGGATCTTTCCGTTGACCAGCTCCGGCGCCTCCACCGGAGTCATGTGGCCCATGCCCGGCAACTCGGCGAGGCCGAGAAAGTTCGGCAGCGCGGCGGCCAGCGCGCGGGCGTGCACGGGGGGCGTCAGCCGGTCGGCCGTGCCGGTGACGATCGCGGTGGGTGCGCGCAACTCCCGTACGCCGTGGTCGAGATCGAGCTGCGCGAGGACACGCGCCCAGCTGTGCCGGACGGCGCGCGGGCAGGCGTGCACGATCCGGGCGCACGCCTCCACCATGTGCGGGGCCGAACCCGGGCCCATGGTGGCGTACTTGAGGATGCGCCGCGCGAGGGGCGTGACCGGTCCCAGCGGGGCGCGCGAGGCCAGGACACGCGCCGTCAGCCAGGTGCGCAGGCCACCGGCGCGCAACGGCAGGACCAGCGACTCCGCGACCAGCCGCGAACTGCCGGTGCTGCACAGCAGGACGGCGGCGGCGTGCTCGCGGAAGCGGGGGCGCGTCGCGGCCGCCATCACGGTCATGCCGCCCATCGAGTGGCCGACGATCACGGCGCGCTCCCCGCGTGCGAGGGTCTGCGCGAGCACCGCTTCGAGGTCGTCCGCCAGCGCCTGGGTGGTGCACGCGGGGCTCGCGGGACTGCGCCCGTGCCCCCGCTGGTCGTAGGCGATGACGCGGTGGTCGACGGCCAGTTCCCGTATCTGCGCCGCCCAGAAGGCGGTGGAGCAGGTCCAGCCGTGGGCGAGGACGACGCAGGGCGCGCCCTCGGGGCCGTGCACCTCGGCGTGCAGACGGGCGCCGTCGGCGGAGACGACGGTGAGTTCGCGCGCGGCGGCGGGCGGGGCGTAGGGCCCGGTGGTCACGTGGGTGAGCCGGCTCACGCGCCCACCTCCGCGTCCACGGCCTTGTCGCTGCCGCCGCCGCTGCCGCCGCCGTCGCCGCCCGGCACGGGCGCGCGGATCACGTCGTACTCCGTGAGGTCCACCCGCCGGGTCGCACGCCGGAACTCCGTGGTCGTACCGGGCCAGATGGTGGTGTTGCGGCCGCTCGCGTCCAGGTACCAGCTGGTGCAGCCGCCGGTGTTCCAGACGGTGCGCTTCATGCGCTCCTGGACCTTGCGGTTCCAGGCGGCCACGGCACCGGGGCGCGCGTCGAGGGCCGCCCGGCCGCCGAGGACGTGGAGCTGGCGCAGATAGTCGGCCATGTAGTTCAGCTGGGACTCGATCATGAGGATCATGGAGGAGTTCCCCAGGCCGGTGTTGGGACCGATGATCGTCATCCAGTTGGGGAACCCGGCGGCCGAGGCGCCGCGCAGCGCCTCCATGCCGCCCTTCCAGGCCTCCGCGAGGGTCCGTCCGTCGGCGTCGACGACCCGTTCGGCGATGGGCATGTCGGTGACGTGGAAGCCGGTGCCGAAGATGATCGCGTCGACCTCGGCGCTGCTGCCGTCGGCGGCGACGACCGTCGACCCGCGCACCTCGCTGAGCCCGCTGGCCACCACGTCCACGTTCCGCTGGGTGAGCGCCGGATAGTAGGAGCTGGAGAGCAGGATCCGCTTGCAGCCGATGCGGTAGTCCGGGGTGAGCTTGGCGCGCAGCGCGGGGTCCTTGACGGCACGGGCCATGTTGCGCTTGGCGAGGCTCTCCACCAGGCCGAGCTCGTCGGGCCGCTTGGTGAACGCCTGGACCTGGAGTTCCCGGATCCCCCACAGGAGTCCGCGCCGGGCCTGGGCGGTGAAGGGCAGCGCCCGGTGCAGCCGGCGCTCGGCGGCGCTGATGGCCCGGTCCATCCGGGGCATCACCCACGGCGGGGTGCGCTGGAAGAGGGTGAGCCGCGCGACGTCGGGCTGGATGGCGGGCACGATCTGGATGGCGGAGGCGCCGGTGCCGACCATGGCGACCCGCTTGCCGCGCAGGTCGTAGTCGTGGTCCCAGCGGGCCGAGTGGAAGACCTTGCCGGGGAACGAGTCCAGCCCTGGGATCTCGGGGATCTTCGGGTCGGACAGCGGCCCGGTGGCCGAGACGACGACGTCGGCGGAGAAGGAGCCGGCGGCGGTCTCGATGTCCCAGCGCAGTTCCTCCGTGTTCCAGGTCATCCGCTTGACCTCGGCGTCGAGGCGGAGGTGCGGCCGGAGCCCGAACACGTCGGCGACGTGCTCCAGATAGGCGCGGATGTGCTCCTGCCCGGAGAAGGTGCGCGGCCAGTCGGGGTTGGGCGCGAAGGAGAAGGAGTACAGGTGGGAGGGCACGTCGCAGGCGCACCCGGGATAGCTGTTGTCCCGCCAGGTACCGCCGACGCCGCCGGCCCGTTCCAGGACGACGAAGTCGGTGATCCCCTCCCTGCGCAACCGCACGGCCGCGCCCAGCCCGCCGAACCCGGACCCGATCACCGCCACCCGTACATGCTCGTGCTGGGCCATCCCGGAGCCTCCACACCTCGCCCGTGATTACGCCAGTGAACACTGGCACGGTTGGACTGTAGAGCAGCCGCGTACTGATGGGTAGGGGGCGGACGGGCGAAAGTTACCGCCGGTACAACATAAGCTGCGCACGTGGCAGACGACGGCGGACGACGCACCCACACGGACCGCGGCCCATCCGCCGGGCAGGGCGGCCCGCGTGAGTACCGCATGGAGGAACTGGCCGCGCTGGCCGGCATAACCGTGCGCACCCTGCGCTTCTACCGCGAGCGCAAGCTGATCCGGCCACCCCGCCGCGAGGGCCGTATCGCCTGGTACGACGACCACCACCTGGCCCGGCTGCACACGATCTCGGCGCTGCTGGAACGCGGCCACACCCTGAACGGCATCGCCGAACTGGCGGAGGCCCTCGACCACGGCAAGGACGTCGCCGAACTGCTCGGCGTCGACACCCCCACCGAGGAGGAGCCGGTCCGCCTGACCCCCGAGGAACTCGCCGCCCGCTTCGAGGGCGAGGTCACCCCGGAGAACCTCGCCGCCGCCATGGAGCTCGGCTACCTCGGCACCGACGGGGACGACATCGTCCACATCAGCCGCCGCCTGCTGGACGCCTCCTCGGCCCTGGTCCGCGAGGGTTTCCCGCTCGCCGAGGTGCTGGCGGCCGGCCGCAGCGTCCGCGAGCACGCCGACGCGCTCGCCGAACTCTTCGCCGAACTCGTCCTGCGCCACGGCCCCGAGGAGGACATGGAACGCCTGCGCCCCCTGGCCCGGAGCGTGGTGGAGGCGGAGGTGTCACTGGCACTGGACCGCCGGCTGCGCAAGAAGCCGCAGTCGTGACAGAAGCCGCAGTCGTGGCGGAAACCGCAGTCGTGGCGGAAGCCGCGGTCGTGGCGGAAGCCGCAGTCGTGGCGGAAGCCGCAGTCGTGGCGGAAGCCGCAGTCGTGGCGGCGGAGGCGGTCAGTGGTCGTAGACGACGGTGACCGGCGCATGGTCGGACCACCGCTCGGCATGCGTGGCCGCGCGCTCCACGAACCCCTTGACGGCCCTGCCGGCGAGCCCGGGCGTGGCCAGCTGGTAGTCGATACGCCACCCTGAGTCGTTGTCGAAGGCCCGCCCCCGGTAGGACCACCAGGTGTACGGCCCTTCGGCCTCCGGGTGCAGCGCGCGCACGACGTCGACGTACCCGCCGCCGGCCGGGTCCAGGACACCGCCGAGCCACTCCCGCTCCTCCGGAAGGAAGCCGGAGTTCTTGGTGTTGCCGCGCCAGTTCTTCAGGTCGGCCTGCTGGTGGGCGATGTTCCAGTCGCCGCAGACGACGACCTCACGCCCGTCGGCGGCGGCCCGCTCGCGCAGTTCCTTCAGATAGGCCAGGAACTCGCCCATGAAGCGGTACTTCTCGTCCTGCCGCTCGGTGCCCACCTCCCCGGAGGGGAGATAGAGGGAGGCGACGGTGACACCGGGCAGGTCGGCCTCGACGTAGCGCCCGCTCGCGTCGAACTCGTCCGACCCGAAGCCGACGCGCACGCGGTCCGGCTCACGCCGGGTGTACAGGGAGACGCCCGCGCGCCCCTTGGCCGCCGCGGGGGCGTGCACCACGTGCCAGCCGCCGGGCGCGCGCACCTCCTCCGGGAGCTGTTGCGGCTCCGCGCGCACCTCCTGCAGACAGAGCACGTCCGCGGAGGTCTCCGCGAGCCACTCCACGAAGCCCTTCTTCGCGGCGGCCCGCAGCCCGTTCACATTCACCGAGGTCACAGTCAGCACGCCGGAACGATACCGGCACACTGGACGGAGTCCCGATGTCCACCGCGTTCGCCGCCCGCACGAATATACGATGCCTCACATGATTATACGCCCGGTTGCCTTCGACCACCCCGACGCCGTGAAGCTGAACGACGAGGTCCAGGCCGAGTACCAGCTGCGCTACGGCGACGGCGGCGACGCCACCGCCCTCGACACGGCCGACTTCGAACCGCCGAACGGCGTCTACCTGATCGCGTACGACGAGTCCGACCGCCCCGTGGCCACCGGCGGCTGGCGCAGCCAGGACGCGAACGGCGAGGGCAACGAGGACGGCGACGCCGAACTCAAGCGCATGTTCGTCATCGAGGCGATGCGCGGCCGGGGCCTGGCCCGCCGCATGCTCGCGGCCCTGGAGGACGACGCCCGCGCGGCCGGCCGCCTCCGCATGGTCCTGGAGACCGGCACCAAGCAGCCGGAGGCCATTGCCCTGTACACCTCCAGCGGCTACGAACCGTGCGCCAAGTTCGGCTACTACCGCCACTACGAGTCGAGCCGCTGCTTCGCCAAGGCCCTGCGGGCGGACGTACGGGCGGACCTGTAGGCCCCAACCACCGTGGCGCACCGACCGGGTGGTGGCTCAGCCGCCGCCCACCGGTTCGGTACCCGGAGAACGACGAAGACCCCGCACGATCCTCACGATCGTGCGGGGTCTCACCGTGCAGTGGACCTGAGGGGATTTGAACCCCTGGCCCCCTCGATGCGAACGAGGTGCGCTACCGGACTGCGCCACAGGCCCTTGCAACGAGTGAAACTCTAGCATCCCCGTCGGGGTGCTTGGAAATCCGTTCCCTGACTGGTCAGGAGCGGGGCGCCGGGGCTGCCCCGCCCTCTCGGCCTCGGGTCATTCGTTGGCCGCGCGCGGGCGGTCGCCGTCCTCGTACTGGTCGAAGAGGGGCGTGCGGCCGCGCTCGCGGGCCCGGCGCGCGGAGGCCGCGGCGGAGTTTCCCCCGCGCGAGCGCCGCCGAGCGGGCGGGAGGGCGTCGGCCCCGTCGGCCGCCGCCTTGTCGTCGGCGGCCGGCTCCGGCTCCGCCGCCTCGGCCTCCGGCGCCGCCGGCTTGGTCTCCTGCTCCGGCGCGACGGTGCTGGACCGCGCCGAACTCCACGCGTCCGGCGCCGACAGGTCCACGTCGGAGGTGGCGCGCGGCGCGACCGGCGCGGTCACGTACGTCGGCAGGGGCACCGGCACCGGGTCCCAGCTGTCGCCGTGCCCCGGGCGGCGCTGCCGCTCGCGCTGCTGGTCGACCCATTCGGCGTGGTCGGTCTGCTCGACGAGGGCGCGCCGGTCGGCGGCGAGGGCGGACAGCCCGGGGTCGGTACCGGTCTCTGGTCCCTCCTCCGGTTCGTCCGCGCCGGCTCCGGGGTCGAGGGGCGGGCGCCGGCGCCGCTGGCGCTCCCGCAACCGCTGTGCGGCGGCCTCGGCCTGACGCCGGTCCATCTGATAGGCGAAGCGCCGGCGCTCCTGAGCGCGCAGGTAGGCGATGTAGGCGCTGAGCATGACGGCGGGCACACCCGGTGCCCACAGGAACGCGAGTCCCCCGACGGCGGCGACGATCGCGCCCAGCGTGAAGGCGACGAAGAGCAGGACGGTGGTGCGCCGACGGCGTGCGAGCGCCTTCGAGCGCCGGGCGCGTTCCGCGGCCGCCTGCGCGGAGGGCGCGCGGCGTGGGGTCGGAATCCGGCCGCGCGCGGACGTGGAGCCGGACGCGGAACCGGACTTGGGCGCGGACGTGGAGGCGGAAGCCGAGGCGGAGGGGTGCGCCGAGGCGGATGCCGACGCCGTGGCCGGCGTGCCGGCCGCCTGACCGGACGGCACGGACGGGGACTTGGCCGCCGGCGCGACCGCCCGGTCGCGCGCCGGTTCCTGACGCCCGGGCGCCTCCGGTTCCCTCTCGGTCTGGACGTCTGCCCGGACCTGACGGCGGGTCGGAGGCATGGCGAAGGCCCGGACGTCCACCGAGTCGGTGACGGCGTCCGGATCGCCGGCGTCCTGCTCCCCCTCCGAGGCGGAGCGCGCCCGCACGTCCCTGGCGTAACGGCGCTCCATCCCCGCCCGTCCGGACAGCAGCCGGATGGCGGTGCTGAAGCGTTCCGTCGGACGGGCCTCGTTCAGCTCGTCCTGCCTACGGAGCCACATCGGCACCAAGTAGGCGGCCCAGGCCCCGACAATGACTGCGTAGATGAGGCCGCTGCTGCTCACGCCTCACACGGTAGAGGGGTTTGCGTGGGGCCATCTGCCAATTGCGCCGGTGTGTCGCACGATCCGGCTGATATTTCGAGCTTTTTTTGTGACCGATGCGATCAGCAGGCTGCCCGGGCCGTGAATTCAATGGCGCGAGACGGTCAAGAACCGATCAATTTCGAACACACATTCAATTTGTTCGGCTAGCCGGGATTCCCTGGAGTGTTCTGCGGATTGCGGGGCACGTGCGGAGGAGTGCCCGCCGGCCCCGGCCCCGGCGCCTTCGCGGACGCGCTCTGGGAGCGTGCCCGCCGCCAGCGGCCCAGCAACCCCTCGGGCACCTCTTCCGCCGTGAGGGCGAAGACCATGTGGTCGCGCCAGGCGCCGTCGATGTGGAGATATCGCGGCCGCAGCCCCTCCTCGCGGAATCCGAGTTTCTCCACGACCCGGCGGCTCGGCCGGTTCTCGGGGCGAATGCAGACCTCGACGCGGTGCAGACCGACGGTGCGGAAACAGTGGTCCACCACGAGCGCGACGGCCGTCGGCATCACCCCGCGGCCGGCCACCGACTGGTCCACCCAGTAACCGACGTGCCCCGAGCACATCGACCCCCAGGTGATTCCGGCGACCGTCAACTGCCCCACCAGCCGGCCCTGGTACTCGATGACGAACGGCAGCATGCGACCCGCGTTCGCCTCGGACCGCAGGTGCCGGACCATCTGCCGGTAGGTCGGCCGGTGCGCTATCGGCCCGCTGGGCGTGGGCGGCGGGATGGTCGCCTCCCACGGGCGCAGCCAGTCGCGGTTGCGGCGGTTGACCTCACGCCACGCCCGCTGGTCGCGCACCCTTATGGGCCGGAGGACGACGTCGCCGTCCGCCAGCACGACGGGCCAGGACGAGGTGTTCAGCTCGCACCCCCACTGCTGGTTCCGGGGTGGTCGCCGCCGCGGATCTGGTCGACGGCGTGCGCCAGCAGCGGTTCCAGGACGGCGAGACCGTCCCGCACCCCGCCGGTGGACCCGGGAAGGTTGACGATCAGTGTCCGGCCCGCCACTCCGGCCAGGCCCCGGGAGAGCGCGGTGGTGGGCACCTTCTCCCGTCCGAACGCCCGCACGGCCTCGGCGATGCCCGGCACCTCGTAGTCGAGCACCGCGCGGGTCGCCTCGGGCGTGCGGTCGGTGGGCGAGACGCCGGTGCCGCCGGTGGTGACGACGACGTCGTACCCGGCCTCGACCCCGGCGCGCAGCGCGGCCGCCACGGGTTCCCCGTCGGGCACCACCCGCGGCCCGTCCACGCTGAACCCGAGGCCCGCCAGGCCCGCGGCGACCAGCGGACCGCCCTTGTCCTCGTAGACCCCGGCGGCGGCACGGTTCGAAGCCGTCACGACCAGCGCGCGATACGGCGCGCGCGGCGCACCGCCGGCGGACGGCCCGGCGCTCACGCCCTGCTCCAGTCGCCCGACTTTCCGCCCGTCTTCTCCTCCACGCGTACGTCCGTGATGACCGCTCCCTTGTCGACCGCCTTGACCATGTCGATCACGGTGAGCGCCGCGACGGAGACCGCGGTGAGGGCCTCCATCTCGACACCCGTGCGGTCCGTCGTCCGTACCGTGGCCAGGATCTCCACCGCGTCGTCCGCGACCGACAGATCCAGTTTCACACCGGACAGGGCCAGAGGGTGACACAGCGGAATCAGGTCCGGGGTGCGTTTGGCACCCATGATCCCGGCGATGCGCGCGGTGGCGAGGGCGTCGCCCTTCGGAACGCCCTCACCGCGCAGCAGCTCGACCACGCGGGGCGAGACGAGGACACGTCCGCTCGCGCGGGCGGTGCGCGCGGTCACGTCCTTGCCGGACACGTCGACCATGCGGGCGGCGCCCGCGTCGTCGAGGTGCGTCAGTCGGTCTGGCACGGAGGGTCCGGGGGTGTCCCCCCGGAAGGGCTCAGTCATGCTGTGTGGCGCTCCCGGTCCTGGCCCGTCGCGGTGCGGCGCTCGGACCTGCTGTGCGCGACACGGTACCGCCAAGACGGCCCGCACGAGCGGGCAGGACCGCCCGGCGGACGGGTACGCGCGCGCGGCAGGACGTCCGGCGGACGGATACGCACGCCGCGGCGAGACGCCCGGCGGACAGATACGCACGCCGCGGCGAGACGCCCGGCGGACAGATACGCACGCGCGGCGGGACGCCCGGCGGACGGGTACGCGGGCGTGGCAGGACGCCCGGCGGACAGATACGCACGCCGCGGCGAGACGCCCGGCGGACGGATACGCACGCGCGGCAGGGCGCCCGGCGGACGGACGGGACACCCGTCAGCCGAGCAGGATGACCTCGACGTCCGTACCGGGCTCGACGGACTCCACGTCCTCGGGTACGACGATCAGCGCGTCGGCGTGTGCCAGGGCGGCGACCAGGTGCGAGCCGGCGCCGCCCACGGCGGTCACCTCGCCGTCGGCGTACGCCCCGCGCAGGAACTGCCTGCGTCCCTTGGGCGAACCCAGCGTCTTGTCGGCCCTGAGGGTCGCGGTGGTGCGGGGCCGGTGCACGTCGTCGAGGCCCCTCAGGGTGCGGATGGCGGGGCGGACGAACAGTTCGAAGGAGACGTACGACGACACGGGGTTGCCCGGAAGCGCGAGCAGGGGCGTGTGGTCGGGGCCGACGGAGCCGAAGCCCTGGGGCTTGCCGGGCTGCATGGCGAGCTTGCGGAAGTCGACGCCGGCGCCCGGCTCGTCCTCGTCGCCGACGTGCGCCAGCGCCTCCTTGACGACGTCGTACGCCCCCACGCTGACCCCGCCGGTGGTGACCAGCAGGTCGGCGCGGACGAGCTGGTCCTCGATGGTGGCGCGGAGGGTCTCGGCGTCGTCGACGACGGCGCCCACCCGGTAGGCGATGGCGCCCGCGTCCCGGGCGGCGGCGGTGAGGGCGAAGCTGTTGGAGTCGTAGATCTGCCCGTTGCCGAGTCCCTCGCCGGGCTGGACGAGTTCGCTGCCGGTGGACACGACGACCACGCGCGGGCGCGGGCGCACGCGTACGGTGCCGCGGCCGATCGCGGCGAGCAGCGCGATCTGCGGCGGTCCGAGGAGGGTGCCGGCCTCCAGGGCGAGGTCGCCGGCCTTCACGTCGCTGCCCCGCGCGCGTACGTGCGCGCGTGCCTCGGCCGACCGGTGCACGCGCACGTGCCCCTCGGCGCCCTCGGGGGCGAGGCTGCGCGCCCGCATCCCCGCCACCGGTCCCTCGCCGAGCCCGCCGTCGGTCCACTCCACGGGGACGACGGTCTCGGCGCCGGGCGGCAGCGGGGCGCCGGTCATGATGCGGGCCGCCTGGCCGGGGCCCACCGGGGTCAGCTCGGCCGCGCCCGCCGCGACGTCCCCGACGACCTCCAGGACGGCCGGGAACTCCTCGCTCGCGCCCGCCACATCCGCGACCCGTACCGCGTACCCGTCCATGGAGCTGTTGTCGAACGGCGGCAGCGACAGCGGCACCATGACGTCGTCGACCAGGACGCAGCCCTGGGCATCGAGGAGTTGCAGCTCGATGGGGTCCAGGGGGCGGACGGTGGTGAGGATGTCCTCCAGGTGCTCGTCCACCGACCACAGGTGGTCCGGGCCGGCGGGGCGGGTCGCGGCGCTGCTCAACTCTGCTGCATCTCCTCGGCTACGTAACTGCGAAGCCAGGTCCGGAAGTCCGGGCCCAGGTCTTCACGTTCGCACGCGAGCCTGACAATGGCACGCAGATAGTCGCCGCGGTCGCCGGTGTCGTAGCGGCGGCCCTTGAAGACGACGCCGTGCACGGGGCCGCCGACCTTTTCGTCCTGGGCGAGCTGCTGGAGGGCGTCGGTGAGCTGGATCTCGCCGCCGCGGCCGGGCTCGGTGCGCCGCAGTATGTCGAAGACGTGCGGGTCGAGGACGTAGCGGCCGATCACCGCGTAGCCGGACGGGGCGTCCGCCGCATCGGGCTTCTCGACCAGGCCGGTCACCTTGACGACGTCGCTGTCGGCGGTGGTCTCCACGGCGGCGCAGCCGTAGAGGTGGATCTGCTCGGGGTCGACCTCCATGAGCGCGATCACGCTGCCGCCGTGCTGCTCCCGGACCTCGATCATGCGCTGGAGCAGGGGGTCGCGCGGGTCGATCAGGTCGTCGCCGAGCAGGACGGCGAAGGGCTCGTGGCCCACGTGCGGGGCCGCGCACAGCACGGCGTGGCCGAGGCCCCTGGGGTCGCCCTGACGCACGTAGTGCATCGTGGCCAGGTCGCTGGACTCCTGCACCTTGGCGAGCCGGCCGGCGTCGCCCTTCTTCTGGAGTGCCGACTCCAGCTCGTAGTTGCGGTCGAAGTGGTCTTCCAGCGGACGCTTGTTGCGTCCGGTGATCATGAGAACGTCGTCGAGCCCCGCCGACACGGCCTCCTCGACCACGTACTGGATCGCCGGCTTGTCGACGACCGGCAGCATCTCCTTGGGAGTGGCCTTGGTGGCCGGCAGGAACCGGGTGCCGAGGCCTGCCGCGGGAATGACAGCCTTGCTGATCCTGGGGTGCGACTGAGTCATGTCCGCCACCTTATCCGGTGCCTTTGCGGAGAATCTGAGGCTCCGGTTAATTGGCACGCATATGAACTGATAAGGAAGGGTGCGGAACGACCTGTGGAGCATGGTGGACCTGGCGCCGAGACTGACAAGCGGATGTTGCGCCGAGAAATCCTCGGGGTGAGGAACAGGTTGACGACCGATGTCGTCGGGGAGGCGGCCGACGCGTTGGCCGAGCGCGCTCTGGAGCTGCCCGAGCTGGCGCGGGCCCGCACGGTGGCGGCGTACGTCTCCGTCGAGAACGAGCCCGGCACGCTCACGCTGCTGGACGCGCTGCTCGCGCGGGGGGTGCGCGTCCTGCTCCCGGCGCTCCTGCCGGACCACGATCTGGACTGGGGGGCGTACGCCGGGAAGGGCTCCCTCGCCCGCGTCCAACACGGCGGGAAGATGGCGTTGTTCGAACCCTCCGGTGAACGCCTCGGGCCGGACGCCGTGCTCGGCGCCGACGTCGTGCTGCTGCCGGGGCTCGCGGTGGACGCGCGCGGGATGCGCCTGGGGCGCGGCGGGGGGTCGTACGACCGGGTGCTGGCGCGCCTGGAGCGCGCGGGCGCGCGCCCGGCGCTCGTGGTGCTGCTGTACGACACGGAGGTGGTCGAGCGGGTGCCCGCTCAGGGGCACGACCGGCCGGTGCAGGCGGTGGTGACGCCGTCGGGGGTGCGCCGGTTCACGAGTGCCTGAGCGGTTCTCGCCGGAAGCGGAAACGGCCCTCCACGCGTGCGTGGAGGGCCGTTTCACCGGCGGATGCCCGTCGGCTCAGGGCTTTCGGCTCAGGGCTTGAGGACGAGGGTGTCGCTGGTGCTCTTGTCGACCACCTTGTCCGAGAACGACCACGGGAGCAGTTCGCCGTCGGCCCACTTGCCCGTCTGGTCGGTGTAGTGGGCGCTGAAGGCGTGTCCGGAGGCTCCGGTGAGGTTGATCCACTTGGATTTGTCGAGGTCGTCGAGGTTGACGACCATCCGCATGGAGGGGACCCAGACGACGCCGTAGCCGCCGGCCGCGTTCCAGCCGGTCGCGTCGACCGTGGCCTCGCCGCCGCTGAGCTTCCAGGGGCCGCGGTTGAGGACGTACTGGACGATGCCCGGGCCGTCGGTGCCGAGGGTCTGGTTCTTCAGGAACAGGCGGTGCAGCCGGCCCCAGCTCCAGGTGTCGATGTCCTTGCCGAGCTTGGCGGTCAGCTCCCAGCGGGCGTCGATCATGGCGCGCTTGAACAGCTCGTCCATGTTGTCGGCCTTGTTGCGGTCGCCCACTCCGGCCGGCGTCTTCCACCAGTCGCTGTTCGGCTTCTCCATGAGGTTGCGGACCACCTCGAACCAGCGGTCGCCGCCGTCCGGCTGGGCCTGGTCGGCGTCGCGCTCGCCGCACTCGCGCACCTTGGTGTCCTCGTCCACCGGACCGGTGCTGTCGACCTTGTCGACCCACAGGCACTGGCCCTTGACGCGCAGTTCCTTGGGCAGCTTGTTGCCGAAGGCGAGCTTGAGGATGTTGCGCCAGACCGCGTTGAAGTAGGCCGCGGCCGCGGAGTCGGCGTCCTGGGTGTAGTCCCAGCCCTCAAGGAGTTTCTGCGCCTCGCGCACGTCCTTGTCGTCAAGGTTGATCTTCAGCAGCCTGGGCACCAGCAGCTTGGCGATCTCACTGCTGTTGTCCGTCTGCATCTGGCGCATGTCGTCGGTGGAGATCTTGCCGCCGTCCTTGATCTTCGACTCGATCAGGTCGGTGATGCGCTGGCTGCGGGTGCCGTAGCCCCAGTCCGTGGTGAGCGTGTAGGGGTACTTGTCCTTGTCGATCACGGCCTGGTTGGCGGTGACGATGTAGCCCCGCTTCGGGTTGTACTCGTAGGGCAGTTCGTCCTGCTTGATGAAGCCGGTCCACTTGTACTTGGAGTCCCAGCCCGGCGCCGGGATGGACCCGTCGTCGACCGACGAGCGCGTGGGGATCTTGCCGGGCAGCGTGTAGCCGATGTTGTTCTTGGTGTCGGCGTAGATCAGGTTCTGCGAGGGCACGTCGAACTGGGCGGCCGCCTGGCGGAAGGAGTCCCAGTCGGACGCCTTGTCGAGGGCGAAGACGGCGTCCATGGTGGTGCCCGGGTCCAGGGCGGTCCATCTCAGGGCGATGCCGTAGCCGTCGCCGCGGTCGGGGGCGGCGGTGTCGACGGTCGCCTTCTTGCCGACCTGGACGAGTTCGTCGTCGCGGTCGGACAGCAGCGGCATGCCGTCGGCGGTCTGGCGTATGACGATCTTCTTGGACGCGCCGCCGGCGACCTTGATGGTCTCCGTGCGGGTCGTGAAGGGCTTGGTCTCGCCGTCGTACAGGTAGCCGTCGCCGGAGAGCTTCTCCAGGTAGAGGTCGGTGACGTCGACACCGGAGTTGGTCATGCCCCAGGCGATGTCCGCGTTGTGGCCGATTATCACGCCGGGCATGCCGGCGAAGGTGTAGCCGGTGACGTCGTACTGGCACTTGCTGGAGATCGTGGTGCAGTGCAGGCCCATCTGGTACCAGACGGACGGCAGTGACGCCGACAGGTGCGGGTCGTTGGCGAGCAGCGGTTTGCCGGTGATGGTGTACTCGCCCCTGACGACCCAGGAGTTGGAGCCGATGCCCTGGCCGTTCACGCCGACGGCCGTGGGAACGCCGTCCAGGACGTTGTAGAGGCCCTCCAGCTGGCTTGTGAGCGCCGAACCGGCGGACGAGGTGGTCGAGGAGCCACTCGTGGTCGTCGAGGACCCGGAGCCGCTCGCGGAGCCGCTCTGGAACGTCTTGGTGACCTCGTCGTACTGGCCCTGCTGGACGATCGCCTTGTTGCGGCTGTACGGGTAGTCCGGGTAGAGGTCCTTGATCTGCTGCGGGCCGAGGCGGCTGGTCATCAGGGCGCGGTCGATCTCGTCCTGCATGTTGCCGCGCAGGTCCCAGGCCATCGCCTTCAGCCAGGAGATCGAGTCGACGGGGGTCCACTGCTCGGGCGTGTAGTCGTTGACGAACCCGAGGGCGGCGTACTCCAGGGAGATGTCCTTGCCGTTCTTGCCCTGGAGGTAGGCGTTGACCCCCTTGGAGTACGCCTGGAGGTACTTCTTCGTGGCGGCCGACAGCTTGGTGTCGTACTCCTGCTTCGCGACCCGGTCCCAGCCCAGGGTGCGCAGGAATTCGTCGGCCTTCACCTGGCTCTTGCCGAACATCTCGGACAGCCGCCCCGCGGTCATGTGGCGGCGCACGTCCATCTCGTAGAACCGGTCCTGCGCCTGGACGTAGCCCTGCGCCATGAACAGGTCCTCGTCGGTCGAGGCGTAGATCTGCGGGATGCCGTAGCCGTCGCGCTTGACGGTCACCGGTCCGGAGAGGCCGTCGATCGTGATCGAACCCTTGGTCTGCGGGAGGGACGCGCGGACCGTGCTGACCGACCAGTACGCCCCGTAGAAGACGCCACCGATGACGGCCAGGACGAGCACGAGCACGAGCAGCCGGGCTCTGCGCCCCTTCTTCCTGCCGGACTTGCCAGGCTTGTCACCCGTTGTGGCGGTGGTGTTGGGGGGCATCGCTGTCCTTGCTGTCCTAACGCGAGCGGCAGACGGGCATGTGCTTTTGACTGAGCGCTGGAGCAACCATAGGCGCAGGGCCTCACGCCACTTGACGCGGAGTGGGGAACCGGCGGGCATGGGCGTTCGATCTTGCCTCGGGAAGCGTCAAGAAAGCGTCAAGAGTTAGGTAAGGTAATGAAGTACTTGGGTGCGGAGTGCCGCACTCTCGGTCCTGTGTACGTGCGCTTCCGCGTCGCCCGCGCGCGAGCCAACGAAGGGAACCGCCGCTGACTGTCCACCACCTCAACCAGCTCCTGCTCCTCTGCTCCGTGGTCCTGCTCATCGCCGTCGCGGCCGTCCGGATCTCCTCGCGCAGCGGGCTCCCCAGCCTGCTCGTGTACCTGGGGATCGGTGTCCTCATGGGCCAGGACGGCATCGGCGGCATCCACTTCACCAACGCCGAACTCACCCAGGTCATCGGCTACGCGGCCCTGGTCGTGATCCTGGCCGAGGGCGGTCTCGGCACGAAGTGGAAGGAGGTCCGACCCGTCCTGGCGTCCGCCTCCACGCTGGCCCTGGCCGGGGTCGGGGTGAGCGTCGGCATCACCGCGGCGGGCGCGCACTACCTGGTCGGGCTGGAATGGCGGCAGGCGCTCGTCATCGGCGCGGTGGTGTCCTCGACGGACGCGGCGGCGGTCTTCTCGGTGCTCCGGCGCATTCCGCTGCCCGCGCGGGTGACGGGCACCCTGGAGGCGGAGTCCGGCTTCAACGACGCCCCGGTGGTCATCCTGGTCGTCGCCCTCTCCACCGCGGGGCCGGTCGAGCACTGGTACGTCCTGGTGGGCGAGATCGCCATGGAGCTGGCCATCGGCGCCGGCATCGGCCTCGCGGTCGGCTGGCTCGGCTCCTGGGGCCTCAGGCGCGTCGCCCTGCCCGCCTCCGGCCTCTACCCGATCGCCGTGATGGCCATCGCGGTCACGGCGTACGCGGCCGGCGCGCTGGCGCACGGCAGCGGCTTCCTCGCGGTCTACCTGGCCGCCATGATGCTCGGCAACGCCAAGCTGCCGCACTGGCCCGCCACCCGCGGTTTCGCCGAGGGGCTCGGCTGGATCGCCCAGATCGGCATGTTCGTCCTGCTCGGCCTGCTGGTCACCCCGCACGAGCTCGGCGACGACATCGTGCCCGCCGTCGTCATCGGGCTGGTGCTCACCATGGTGGCGCGCCCGGTGAGCGTGGTCATCAGCCTCGCGCCCTTCCGGGTGCCCTGGCCGGAGCAGACCCTGATGTCCTGGGCCGGCCTGCGCGGCGCCGTGCCCATCATCCTGGCGACGATCCCCATGGTGAACGGCGTCGACACCAGCCACCGGATCTTCAACATCGTCTTCGTCCTGGTCGTGGTCTACACCCTCGTCCAGGGGCCGACCCTGCCCTGGCTGGCCCGCACACTGCGGCTCGGCGAGGGTCCGGAGGCCGCCGACCTCGGCATCGAGTCCGCGCCCCTGGAGCGGCTGCGCGGACACCTGCTGTCCGTCTCGATCCCCGAGGGGTCCCGGATGCACGGCGTGGAGATCAACGAGCTGCGGCTGCCGGCCGGGGCCGCCGTCACCCTGGTCGTCCGCGAAGGAAAATCGTTTGTGCCGCTGCCCGCGACGGTGCTGCGGCGCGGGGACGAACTCCTCGTGGTCGCCACCGACCCGGTGCGGGACGCCGCGGAACGGCGGCTGCGCGCGGTCGGCCACGGGGGCAAGCTGGCGGGCTGGCTGGGTACGAACGGGCCGGCCGACGCGGGGCCGACGTCGCGGCCGGGGGGCGTGCGGGGCGTGCGTTAAGGACATGTTTCGGACGGTTCACACCCCGGCCAATCCCAGGCGAACGGACCCGGCGGTGCTCGTTTTCACAGGCGTACCGAGCCTTCACCCCTGTACGATGAAAGCACCCTGATCGAACCAACTCTGCCTGACGCAGAGCTGGCGCGACCGTATGGCGGCCGGATCACTCCTCGCAGGGGACGCCGGTATCTACCGCAGTTCCGCGCAAGAGGACAGCTCTCGGCGCCCCCCGCACGGGCGCGCTACCAGGCGGCAGAAAGGCACGGGCCGTGGCATCCACGGTCACCACCGAGCCGTCCGGGAACCCGGCGGCGCCGTCCCGCCCGGGATACGGACAGCTGCTGCGCACCCGCGGCGCCTGGACGTTCCTGCTCCCCGGTTTCGCGGCGCGCCAGCCGTTCGCGATGCTCACCATCTCCATCGTGCTGCTCGTGCGGCACACCACCGGCTCGTACGGCGCCGCGGGAGCCGCCGCGGCCGCCACCGGTGTCTCCATGGCGCTGTTCGCGCCCTACAGCGGCCGCCTGGCCGACCGCCACGGGCAGCGCGCGGTGCTGGTCCCCGGAGTGCTCGTGCACACGCTGTCGGGTCTCGCCCTGACGGCGCTCGCACTGGCGCACGCGCCCCTGTGGGCCCTGTTCGCGGCGGCCGTGCCGACCGGCGCCTCGGTGCCGCAGATCGGGCCCATGGTGCGCGCCCGCTGGGGCGTGCGGCTCCAGGACTCCCCTCTGCTGCCCACCGCGGCCGCCTTCGAGTCCGTCACCGACGAGCTCACCTTCGTGGTCGGCCCGCTGCTCGCGACCGCCCTGTGCACCACCGTCGCCCCGGCCGCCGGCCTGGTCACGGAGGCCGCGCTCACCCTGGCCGGCGGCCTGCTGTTCGCCGCGCGCAAGAGCACCCAGCCCCAGGTGGCCGGCACCGCCCACGCGCGCGTGCGGCACGCCTCGGCGCTCCGCGTGGCGGGTGTACGCGTACTGATCGCGGCCTTCCTGGGCATCGGATCCGTCTTCGGCGGCATGCAGGTCTCCCTCGCCGCGTTCACCGAGTCGATCGGAGAGCCCGGCCTGAACGGCGTCCTGTACGGCACCTTCGCCGCGGGCAACATGCTCTCGGGCGTCGTCTGCGGCACGCTCGCCTGGAAGGCCGCCCCGCACCGGCGCCTGCTCGTCGGCTACGCGGCGCTCGCGCTGACCGCGTCGGCACTGTGGACGTCCCACTCGGTGCTCGTCCTGGCCGGTCTCGGCCTGCTGGTCGGCATGTGCATCGCGCCCGCCCTGATCACCGGCTACACGCTGGTCGAGAGCCTGGTCCCGGCCGGCGCCCGCACGGAGGCGTTCACCTGGCTGACCGGCGCGGTGGCACTCGGCCAGGCGGCCGCGGTCACGGTCGCCGGACAGCTGGAGGACCGCCTGTGGGGCGGTGCCGGATTCCTGGTGCCGATGGCCGGCACCGTACTGGCCCTGGTGACCCTTCTGGCGCTGCGTTCACGGCTGGCCACCCGGCCCCGGAACCGTACCGTCGCACGTGGCGTCGGTCACCGCGTGCCCGTGACGGTGGACTGATCCTCAGGAATACGTCACTATGGACCGTCGTTAGCACTCATTGAGTGAGAGTGCCAGGAGGAAGACAGTGCCGACCTACCAGTACCAGTGCACCGAGTGCGGCGAGGGCCTCGAGGCGGTGCAGAAGTTCACCGACGACGCCCTGACCGAGTGCCCCAACTGCGGTGGCCGCCTGAAGAAGGTGTTCTCCGCAGTCGGCATTGTCTTCAAGGGCTCGGGCTTCTACCGCAATGACAGCCGCGGCTCCTCGTCGAGCAGCAGCCCCGCGTCGAAGTCGTCGAGTGCTTCGTCCGAGTCGAAGACGTCCGAGTCGAAGACGTCCGAGTCGAAGACGTCCGACTCGAAGTCGTCGACGTCCTCGTCCTCGACATCGACCTCGTCCTCCACGGGCTCGGCCAGCAGCTCCGCCGCCTGAGACCTCAGCCCTCGGGACCCCGCCGCCGGTCGGCGGCGGGGTCTTGAGGCGTTCCCAGGCACCGGCTCCGGCCCGCCCGGGCGGCGAGCTAGTGTGCTGCGCATGGTGAACGCAGAGATCGGCGTAATCGGCGGTTCCGGCTTCTACTCGTTCCTGGACGACGTGACCGAGATACAGGTCGACACGCCCTACGGGCCGCCCAGCGACTCCCTCTTCCTTGGTGAGATCGCCGGCCGGCGGGTCGCCTTCCTGCCCCGCCACGGACGCGGCCACCATCTGCCGCCGCACCGCATCAACTACCGGGCCAACCTCTGGGCGCTGCGCTCCGTCGGCGTTCGCCAGGTGCTCGGCCCGTGCGCGGTGGGCGGTCTGCGCCCCGAGTACGGTCCGGGCACCCTGCTCGTACCGGACCAGCTGGTGGACCGTACGAAGTCCCGGGCGCAGTCGTACTTCGACGGGCTGCCGCTGCCCGACGGCAGCGTCCCCAACGTCGTGCACGTCTCCCTGGCCGACCCCTACTGCCCCGCCGGACGGGCGGCGGCGCTGAAGGCGGCCAGGGGCCGGGACTGGGAGCCGGTGGACGGGGGCACGCTGGTGGTGATCGAGGGGCCGCGCTTCTCGACCCGCGCCGAGTCGCTGTGGCACCAGGCGCAGGGCTGGTCGGTGGTGGGCATGACCGGCCACCCCGAGGCGGCGCTCGCCCGTGAACTGGAGCTCTGCTACACGTCGATGACGCTGGTCACCGACCTGGACGCGGGCGCCGAGACCGGCGAGGGCGTCTCGCACGACGAGGTGCTGCAGGTGTTCGCGGCCAACGTGGACCGGCTGCGGGGCGTGCTGTTCGACGCCGTGGCGGCCCTGCCGGACAGCACGGCACGGGACTGCCTGTGCACGAGCGCGCTCGGCGGCATGGATCCGGGGTTCGAGCTGCCGTGACGCGGGCCCGGACGCAGGGCCGGGCGTGTGCCGTGGCGCGTGCACTGACGATCGCGTGCAATGACGATGCCGTGACGTGCGGCGTGACGTGTGCCGTGACGCGACCGATGACGAGTCCCGTGACCTGTGCCGTGACGTGTGCCGTGACGCGGGGGCCTTCCGCGGGGCGGACAGGGGCGGAATTCCCCGTTCGGGTGGCCGAGTTGTCCACAACCGGCCGGTAGTCCACCGGCTCCGGCGGGTTTCGGCGCGAGAGGTCATCGTGGTCTCGCAAGCCGATTCCTCGTCGCAGGTGGTGATCCCGATGTCCGTTCCCCCGTCTCCCCGCCCCGCCTTCCCTCCTCCCCCGCGCGTCCCGCGCCCGCTGGGCACCGACGCCCCCGCCACCTGTGAGGTCCCGCACTTCGAACCGGTGCGGGTACGCGGCGGGCGGTATCAGCTCCACCGGCTGCTGCGGCACCGCAGGCGGGCCCTCGCGACCGGCCTCGCGATCACGGCGGCGGCGCTCGTCGCGGCCGGACCGCGCACCGCCACCGGCCCGCCGCGTGCCGAGCGGCGGCCCCTGGGGCACCCCACCGTCGCCCAGCCGGTACGACGGCACATCCCGCCCGTGGACATGGTGACGGCACCGGTGCGGATCGCCGACGCGGCCACCGTCCGGCTGCTGCGCCCCGGCGACCGGGTGGACGTCGTCGCCGCCGGGGATCCCGCGGCGGGCGGCCGGGCCCGGGTGATCGCACGCGGGGTGCGCGTGACCGAACTGCCGGAGCCGGTCGACGCGGCCGCGGAGAGCGGGGCACTGGTCGTGCTCTCGGTTCCCCGGGACACCGCGGCCCGACTGGTCGGGGCGAGCGCCACGGCACGGCTGGCGGTGACCTTGTACTGAACATCCCGGGGTGATTTACGGGACGCTTCGTGTCAAGTCACACATCGTGACTACCGGATTGGGCGCGACGGCCCCACGGTGACGTAGGTTGCGGAGCGCTTTGTTCCACAGCCTGTGCATGTGAGGAGAGTCCCCGAGGTGAGTGCGAAGAAGGATCCGAGTATCTGGCAGGGCTTCAAGGCCTTCCTGATGCGCGGCAACGTCGTCGATCTGGCAGTCGCGGTGGTCATCGGCGCCGCCTTCACGAACATCGTCAGCTCTGTGGTGAAGGGGATCATCAACCCGCTGGTCGGCGCGATCGGCACGAAGAACCTCGACAACTACAGCTCGTGCCTGAAGGCCCCTTGCGCACTGAACGCGGACGGCACGGTGAAGACCGGCATTCCGATCATGTGGGGCGAGGTCCTGGGCGCCACGCTCTCCTTCGTGATCACCGCGGCGGTCGTGTACTTCCTGATGGTCCTGCCGATGGCGAAGTACCTGTCCCGAATAGAGGCCCGCCGGAAGGCGCGGGAGGGCACGCACGAGGTGGTCGAGGTGACCGAGCTGGAGGTGCTGAAGGAGATCCGCGACGCCCTGGTCGCACAGCGCGGAAACGGTCGCGACGCGCGTTATTAGCCGCATTGGCAGCGCCGCCGCGGACGGACCGGGCGGCTCAGAGGTGGTGGGGCGGCTTCTCGTCGAGGAAGCGCTTGAGGTCGGCGGCCGAGTCGCCCTCCGGGCGGTCGCCCCAGCCGCGGTCCGTGTCGTCCGACGACTGCCGGTCGAGCGGGTCGTCGAAGATCAGCGCGGCTTTCGGGTCGCGCGGCGCGGGTTCGGGGGCGGTACTCATGCCTCAAGACTACGGCCCTGCCACCCGCCCCCCGCCCTCCGCGAACCCGTTCGCAGGCTTTCGGCTCCCTTTTCTGCTGTGCTGGACCCATGACGTCGAGTTCTCCTCCTGCTCCCGCCTCCCGGCACGCACCCCAGCCCCGGCCACTGCGCCGGCTCACCGCGCGCGGGCGCGACGAGGCCCACCGGGTGGCCTCACCCCTTGAGCTCTTCTTCGACCTGTGTTTCGTGGTGGCCATCGCGCAGGCGGGCGTGGAGCTGGTGCACGCCGTGGCGGCCGGGCACGCGGGCGAGGGCGTCCTGAACTACGCGATGCAGTTCTTCGCCATCTGGTGGGCGTGGATGAACTTCACCTGGTTCTCCTCGGCGTACGACAACGACGACGTGCTCTACCGGGTCGTCACCCTGGTCCAGATCGCCGGCGTCCTGGTGCTGGCGGCAGGCATCTCGCAGGCCTTCACCGACCACGACTACCTGGTGGTCTGGCTGGGCTACGTGATCATGCGGCTGGCGATGGCCGCGCAGTGGCTGAGAGCCGCGCGATGGGCCCGCGACGCGGAGCGGACCATGGCGCTGCGGTACGCGGGCGGGGTGCTGCTGTGCATGGTCGGCTGGAGCGGCCTGGTGGTGCTGCCCGTGGACGCGCGCGCCTGGGTGTTCCTGGTGATGGCGGTCGCCGAGATGTGTGTGCCCCTGTACGCGGAGAAGGCCTCCACGACCGCCTGGCATCCGCACCACATCGCCGAACGGTACGGACTGTTCACGATCATCGTGCTCGGCGAGACGATCGCGGCGGCGACGGTCGCCGTGAAGTCGGCCGTGGCCGAGCACGACGCGCTGAACGAGCTGCTGCCGATCGCGGCGGGCGGACTGCTGATCGTCTTCTCGGCGTGGTGGATCTACTTCGTGGTGCCGATCCACGGCCATCTGCGCTCCAACAGGGAGTCCTTCCTGTGGGGTTACGGCCACTACCTGATCTTCGCGTCGGCGGCCTCGATCGGCGCGGGCATCGAGGTGGCCGTCGAGGAGGCGGTCGGCAAGGCGCACATCTCCGCGACGGCGGCGTCGGCGGCCGTGACCGTGCCGACGGCGCTGTACCTGCTGACCGTGTGGGTGCTGCACGCGCGGTACTTCAAGGTGGGCCTCGCCCAGCAGCTGGTGCTGCCGGTGACGGCGCTGCTGGTGGGCTGTTGCACGTTCCTGGGTGACTGGGCGGTGCCGGCGGCGGGTCTGGTTTCGGCGCTGGCGGTGGCGACCGGGACCACGCTGACGGCGCGCACGGCCGGTCGCCGGCGCCTCGCGGAGACCGCCACGGCCGCCTCCTGACCGGCCCCGGGACCGCACCGGGCTGGGCCAGACTGGCCCTCATGACTGTTGACGCATTGACGGACGTGGCCGGGCTGCGGGTGGGGCACGCCACCCGTACCGGCGCGGGCTGGCTCACCGGTACCACGGTCGTCCTCGCCCCCGAGGGCGGCGCGGTGGCCGCCGTGGACGTGCGCGGCGGGGGTCCGGGCACCAAGGAGACGGACGCGCTGGATCCGCGCAACCTGGTGCAGCGGGCGGAGGCGATCGTGCTCACGGGCGGCAGCGCGTACGGGCTCGACGCGGCGTCCGGGGTGATGGCCTGGCTGGAGGAGCGGGGGCGCGGGGTGCGGGTGGGGCCGCATCCGGCCCATGTCGTGCCGGTGGTGCCGGCCGCCTGCGTCTTCGACCTGGGGCGGGGCGGGGACTTCCGGGCCCGGCCGGACGCGGCGACGGGGCGGGCGGCGGTCGAGGCGGCCGCGGCGAGCGCGCCGGGCGCCCCGGTCGCGCAGGGATGCGTGGGCGCGGGTACGGGCGCCGTGGCCGGGGCGGTCAAGGGCGGGGTGGGCAGCGCGAGCACCGTGCTGGACTCGGGGATCACGGTGGCCGCGCTGGTGGTGGCGAACGCGGCAGGCGCGGTGCTGGATCCGGAGACGGGGGTGCTGTACGGGGAGTTGTTCCAGGGGCGCGTGGCGTATCCCGAGGAGCGGGTGCACGAGGCCGCGCGCCGGCGGCTCGCCGAGACCGCCGCCGGGAACGGGCCGCCGCCGCTCAACACCACCCTCGCGGTGGTCGCGACCGACGCCGCGCTGTCCAAGGCGCAGGCGCAGAAGCTGGCCGGGACGGCGCACGACGGGATCGCGCGCGCCGTGCGGCCGGTGCACCTGCTGCACGACGGGGACACGGTGTTCGCGCTGGCGACGGGGGCGCGCCCGCTCGACGCGAGCCCGCTCGCGCTCAACGAGATCCTCGCGGCCGGCGCGGACCTGGTGACCCGCGCGATCGTGCGGGCGGTGCGGGCCGCCCGGCCGGTCGACGGGCCGGGCGGGGCGTGGCCGTCGTACGAGGAGCTGTACGGGGCGCGCGGCGAGCGGTGAGGGGCGGGCCGGAACCTCGCGGCTTCCTGTCGGTTGTCCCGGTTGCGGCACCACGGCCACGTGGTTCTACGACAGCTCGCCCGTCGGGGACGTCGTGATCGTGGGGACATCGCCCGGCAGGACCGCGCCGCCGGACAACGGACTCAGCGGGTGGCACCTGCCGTGGCGCGAGCGGGCCACCGGAAGTGCCTTATGACCGGCACGTTTTGACGGAACGTCGGGCCGCACGGGAACTTTTCGCGCGGCCCGCGCGTTTTCCCGGCGTACGTTTTCTCGGTTCCCGGACATGATGTCCGACCGAGGGGCTACGGTATGCACCCACAAGGTGACATGCAGCAACGCCGGGAGAAACCTTGAGCGTTCCGTACGAGACGGCAGCGTACGAACCAGCCGAGTCGCCCGAGTCTCCGGAGGAGCACCTCGCGCGGCTCCTCGGCCGTGCCCTGAACTCCTTCGAACTGCCCGACGAGGTCATAAGGCAGCTGGACTGCCCGCTGGCCCAGGACAGTTCGCTGCACTCCGCGCACCACAGCTCGGGGCTGCACCGGGAGACGTACCGGCACACCTGGCTGCTGGCCGACGGCTCGGCGGTCACCCTGTGGGAGCTCGTGCACAACACCGCGCCGGGCAGCGACCCGCAGCACGAGGTGTACGTCGACGAGGAGGAGCTGCGGGTCGCGACCGCGCGGCTGCCCCTGCCGCCGGACACCCCGGACTTCGAGCTGCCGGTGCTGGTGACGCCGGCGCCGGTCCCGATGCCCCGGCACGTGTACGTGCCGGACGACTCGGCGGACCACGCGCGCCGGCTGCTGCGCCGCGCGGAGAACCCCGACCGGCCGGACACGGAGACGGCCGAGGTGCTGTCGACGGCGTTCGCGCACCAGATCACCCAGGCGTTCGGGCGGCCGGGCCGGGCGGGCAGGCCGGGTCTGGCCTTCTCGCTGTACGAGCACGCGTTCCTGCTGCGGGACGGCCGGGAGCTGTCCCTGTGGGAGGTCGAGCACACGGCGACGCCGGACGGCCGGCACATGTGCGAGGTGTACCCGACGGAGGCCGCGGCCAGGAACGCGATGGAGCGGCGGGCCACCCGGCGGGGCTAGCCCGCGCCGGCCGAGAGGCTCAGCGGCGGCCCAGGCGGCGGACCAGGCCGGCGAAGGCGTCCTGTTCGTCGGGGGTCAGTTCGACGGTCTCGCGCGGCGGGGCGGCCTGGAGCTGGCGCGGGAGGGCAGGCAGGGCGCGTGCGGCGTGCCAGGCGAGGGCTTCGCGGCGGTTGCGGCGCAGCAGGCGGGTCACGACGACCACCCAGGCGACGGCCGCCAGGGTGAGCGCGGTCATGCCGATCAGCTGGAATGTCGAGACGTGCGCGGGCATACGCCCCAGTACACACCACGGTCCGGGACTTTGGTCCCGGACCGTGACGAATCTCGCAGGTGCCGTGAACAACTCACAGCGAATCAAAGGGACAAGGCGGCAACGCGGTGCGGGGGTCAGGCCGCGACCGGCTGCTTGGCCTCCTTCGCGGCGGCGGCCGGGCCGGCGGCGGAGCCGCCCGCCGGGGTCTGCTGGGCCGGCTTGCGCAGGCCCTTGAGGAGGACGACCAGGGCCGTGGTGACGCAGACGCCGACGGCGATGGCGATCAGGTAGAGGAACGGGTTGCCGATCAGCGGGACCACGAAGATGCCGCCGTGCGGGGCGCGCAGGGTGGCGCCGAAGGCCATCGACAGGGACCCGGTGATGGCGCCGCCGACCATCGCGGACGGGATGACGCGCAGCGGGTCGGCGGCCGCGAACGGGATCGCGCCCTCGGAGATGAAGGAGGCGCCCAGCACCCAGGCGGCCTTGCCGTTCTCGCGCTCGGTCTCGGTGAAGAGCTTGCCGCGCACGGTGGTCGCCAGGGCCATCGCCAGCGGCGGGACCATGCCGGCCGCCATGACCGCCGCCATGATCTTCATCGCGGAGTCACTGGGGTTGGAGACGGCGATACCGGCGGTCGCGAAGGTGTACGCGACCTTGTTGACGGGGCCGCCGAGGTCGAAGCACATCATCAGGCCGAGCAGGGCGCCGAGCAGGATGGCGTTGGAGCCGGAGAGCCCGTTCAGCCAGTCGGTCATGCCCTTCTGGGCGGAGGCGATGGGCTTGCCGACCACGACGAACATCAGGAACCCGACGACCGCCGAGGAGATCAGCGGGATCACCACCACCGGCATGATGCCGCGCAGCACCGCCGGGATGTTGATCTTCTGGATCGCCATCACCACACCGCCGGCCAGCAGACCGGCGACCAGGCCGCCGAGGAAGCCCGCGTTGATGGTGGAGGCGATCATGCCGCCCACGAAACCGGGGACCAGGCCCGGCCGGTCCGCCATGCCGTAGGCGATGTAGCCCGCCAGGACCGGGACCAGGAAGCCGAAGGCGACGGCGCCGATCTGGAACATCAGGGCGGCCCAGCTGTCGGACTGCGTCCACACGAAGTGGTTCAGTACCGACGGCGCCGACTTGATCTCGTAGCCGCCGATCGCGAAGCCGAGGGCGATCAGCAGACCGCCGGCCGCGACGAACGGGACCATGTAGCTCACGCCGGACATCAGCCACTTGCGCAGCTTGGTGCCGTAGCCCTCGCCGGCCTCGCCCGCCCGCTCGACCGGTGTGGCCGGTGCGGAGCCGGAGGTGGCCTCGCCGCGGGCCGCCTTCGCGCGGACCTCGCCGATCAGGTCGGCGGGGCGGTTGATGCCCGCCTTCACGCCGACGTCGACGGTCGGCTTGCCGGCGAAGCGCTCCTTCTCGCGGACGGGGACGTCGTGCGCGAAGATCACGCCGTCCGCCGCCGCGATGACCTCGGGGGCGAGCCGGGTGAAGCCGGCCGAGCCCTGCGTCTCGACGACGAGCTCGACGCCTGCCTCCCGGCCCGCGTTCTCCAGGGACTCGGCCGCCATGTAGGTGTGGGCGATGCCGGTAGGGCAGGAGGTGACGGCGACGATACGGAAGGGACGCCCGTCGGCCTCCGGGCCCGGGTCCGTGGTGGCCGCCGCGGTGCCGGCGGAGGCCGCCGCCGGCGCCGCAGCGGTGTCCTGGGAGGCGCCCTCGGCGCCCGCGGTGGCGGCCGCGGCCGCCGCCTCGCCCTTCGCGGGCGCGGACTTCTCGTCGCCCCGGATCAGCGCCGCCGCCGTCACCGCGTCGCCGGCCGACCGCAGCGCGTCCGTGAACTCGCTGTTCATCAGCTGGCGGGCCAGCGAGGAGAGGATCGTGAGGTGGGCGTCGTCGGCGCCGGCGGGGGCCGCGATCAGGAAGATCAGGTCGGCGGGGCCGTCCGGGGCCCCGAAGTCGATACCGGCGGCGCTGCGCCCGAAGGCGAGCGTCGGCTCGGTGACGTGGGCGCTGCGGCAGTGCGGGATGCCGATGCCGCCGTCGAGGCCGGTGGGCATCTGGGCCTCACGGGCGGCCACGTCGGCGAGGAAGCCCTCCAGGTCGGTCACCCGGCCCAGGGCCACCATGCGCTCGGCGAGGGCGCGCGCCGCCGCTTCCTTGGTGCCGGCGGACAGGTCGAGATCGACCAGGTCCGCGGTGATCATGTCGCTCATCGCGGGCTCCTATGCACGCGTATCGCCCGAAGTGTGGGGTGGGCGGGGGTGGGGACGGGGATGCCGTGGGGGGCGGGGTGGGAGACGGGGCCGGGGAAGCCCCGCCTCCCGGGGACGGCGGGGCGGCTCAGGGTGCCCCGACGGCCCGTCGGCGCGGCGAGTAACGAAGGGCCCCGCCGCGCCTGGGGCGGTTGTCGGCGGGCGGCGCCGGGGAGTAGCGCGGCCGCGTGCGGGGGCGTGGGTACGTTCATGACACCGGCTCCGTCAGTTCGCGGTCGAGGGGGATCCGGTCGGTGACGGTCACCGCCGTGGGGTCCAGGTCGGCCGGGGTGGGCATCACGCTGCCGGGCAGCCGGACGGCGGCGGCGCCGTGCGCGACGGCGGAGGCGAGGGCCTTCGGGCCGCTGCCGCCGGCGATGAGGAAACCGGCGAGGGAGGAGTCACCGGCGCCGACGTTGCTGCGGACGGTGTCCACGCGGGCACTCGCGAACCAGGCGCCCTCGTCCTCCACGAGCAGCTGGCCGTCGGCGCCCAGGCTGGCGAGGACCGCGTGTGCGCCCATGCCGCGCAGCTCCTCGGCCGCCTTCAGCGCGTCGCCCACCGTCGCCAGGGGGCGCCCGACCGCTTCCGCGAGCTCCTCGGCGTTCGGCTTCACCACGTCGGGCCGGGCACGCAGCGCTTCGAGCAGCGCGCGCCCCGAGGTGTCCAGCGCGATGCGCGCGCCCCCGGCGTGCGCTCGGGCGACGACATCGGCGTACCAGGAGGGCGCGAGGCCGCGCGGCAGGCTGCCGCAGCAGGCGATCCAGTCGGCGCCGCGGGACTGCTCGCGCACGGTCTCCAGGAGCAGTTCCTGCTCCTGGGCCGAGAGTTCCGGGCCCGGCGCGTTGATCTTGGTGAGCACCCCGTCGGACTCCGCGAGCGCGATGTTGGAGCGGGTGGCTCCGGCGACCGGGACGGGTGCGACCTCGATGCCCTGCGCGTCGAGCAGGTCGGCGACCAGGGCGCCCGGCGCTCCGCCCAGGGGCAGGACGGCGACGGTGCGCCGGCCGGCGGCGGCGACGGCGCGGGAGACGTTCACGCCCTTGCCGCCGGGGTCCATGCGCTCGCCGGAGGCGCGGATGACCTCGCCGCGTTCCAGGGCGGGGACCTCGTAGGTGCGGTCGAGGGAGGGGTTGGGGGTGACGGTGAGGATCACGCCCGTACCGGTCGTGGCGCTCGTGGTGCTCATGCTCGTACTACTTCCGTGCCGCCGCGCTCGATGGCGGCGGCGTCCTCGGGGCTCAGCCCGCTGTCGGTGATCAGCAGGTCCACGTCGCTCAGGTCGCCGAAGCGGGCGAAGTGCTCCTGGCCGTGCTTGGCGGAGTCGGCGAGCAGGACCACCCGGCGGGCCGCGGCGACGGCCGCCCGCTTGACCGCGGCCTCGGCGAGGTCGGGGGTGGTCAGGCCCTGGTCGGCGGAGAAGCCGTTGGCGGCGACGAAGAGGACGTCGGCGCGGATCTCGCTGTACGCGCGCAGCGCCCAGGCGTCCACGGCGGCGCGGGTACGGTGCCGTACGCGCCCGCCGACCAGGTGGAGCTGGATGCCCGGGTGGTCGGCGAGGCGGGCCGCGATCGGGAGGCTGTGGGTGACGACGGTGAGCGTCGCCTCCAGCGGGATGGCCGCGGCCAGGCGGGCGACCGTCGAACCGGCGTCGAGGATCAGGGTGCCCTCGGTGGGCAGCTCCGGGACGGCGGCCTTGGCGATGCGGTCCTTCTCGTCGGCCGAGGTGGACTCGCGTTCGGCGAGGTCCGGCTCGAAGTCGAGGCGCCCGGCCGGGATGGCGCCGCCGTGCACCCGGCGGACGAGGCCGGCCCGGTCGAGGGCCTTCAGGTCGCGGCGGATCGTCTCCGCCGTGACCTGGAACTCCTCGGCGAGCGACACGACGTCCACCCGGCCGCCGTCACGGGCGAGCCGGAGGATCTCCTGCTGCCGCTCCGGTGCGTACATGCCCCTGTGCCTCCGCTCGAAGATACGTCCGCGATGTGCCCGATGCCTGGCACACCCGTCCACTGGCGCCCCGGCCGATGTCCGACTGCGTCCGACTCGTGCCCGAACTTGTGGTTTCGCTCGGAGGCTACGCCGGGATTTCCGGAAAGTAAACAGGTTCGGGCACGAGACAGACACATACGGGCAGGGATGCCGGGTCACCCGTATCTCAGGGCCTTGATCTTCTGCTCGGCGGCCATGACGGCGTGTGCCAGTTCGCCCCGGGCGGCCTCCTGCCGCATGGCCTGGACGAGCCGGGCGTGCAGCTCGGGGGCGGTGACTTTCGGGGCCGGGCCGGGCTCGGGCAGAGCGGTGGCGACATAGGCGTCGACCCGCTCGGCGACCTCCGTCAGCTCGGGGCGGAGGGCCCCAGCGTGGTCGGCGATTCCCTTGATCATGTTGCCGGTCTGGGAGATGTCCTCGAAGTCGCCGGCCCGGCAGGGCTTCCGGGCGAGGCGGCACAGGGCCTTGTAGAGGTCGGTGAGCCACTCGGCCGGCCTGTCGAGTTCGGCGTTCGCCTCGTCCCGGCCGCGGATCTTCCGCATCCAGGCGAAGACCTGCTTGTGGTGCCGGAGGGTGGAGGTGGCGAGGACACCCGTGACGAGAGCGGAGACGGTGCTCAGCACGAGAGTGCCGGCGCCGGTGCCGATCGCCAGCGTGGTGGTGCTGGTCATCATGCGGTGATCCGTTCCAGGGTCGAGCGTCAGCGGCGAGGGCCGGTGCGCCGGGGTGTGGGAACGGCGCACCGGGGCGGTGCCAGTGATGGGGCAGTGCCAGTGCGGGGACAGTGCCAGTGATGGGGCGGTGCCAGTGATGGGGCGGTGTCAGTGCCCGGCGGCGAGGTGGCGCAGCGCGTCGACGTCGTGGATGACGAACTGGCGGTACCGGGCCTCGACGATCCCGTGGTAGCGCAGGGTCCGGATGGCGCTCTCCGTGGTGGAGGTGGCGAGCTGGAGAGCGGAGGCGATGTCCTTCTGGCTCGGGCCGGCGACAACGGTGGAGTCCGTCCGGGGTCCGGCGACGCCCGCGGTGTCGGCGAGGTGCGCCAGCAGTCCGCTGACGCGCTGCAGGGGCGGCCTGGTGACCAGGGTGTAGACGAGTTCGTCGCTGCGGCCGCGGTCCTCCAGGCTGCGCAGGAGGGCGAGTTGGATCTCGGGCCGGCGGCGCAGCAGGACGTTGAAGTGGCGGGCGCGGCAGGGGATGACCACGGTCCTGGTCAGGCATGTGGTGAGGACGGTGGAGCGGGGGGCGATGAGCTTGGCCTCGCCGACCAGTTGGCCGCCGCCGCGGAACCGCGTCACGGCGGGGAGGTTCTCCCCTTCGCCCAGCGGGAAGCGGTCCTGGCGTACGACGCCTTCCCAGATGATGTACACGTTCCGGTCGTCCGGTCCCATCGGCAGCCGCTCGTCCCGGGCGTAGCTGCGGCTGCGCAGCCTCGCCTCCAGCAGGACGTGCCACTCCGCGGCGGGCAGCCGTTGCAGGAAGCTGCCCTCGGGCTTGTTCTCGTGCCCGAGAAGTAAGTCGATCGACCGGGCGGTGTCGATGGCCGAAGGCATGGTCACTCCCCCGCACCGGCGGCCGTGGCGGCGCGTGTCCCGGCGTACGCGCCCCGGAGCACGTGATGGTGACGACGCGTCACGGGCAGGGCGCCGCGAGGCACAGGGCGGTGACGACGCGTCACGGGCAGGGCGTCGCGGGGGTGACAGCACGGCGGCACGAGGAGGCCGTCGTCGTTGACGGTACGCACTTGGCTCTGATCCCTTTCTCTCGATGTTCTGAGAACCCGCTGGTCAGCTGGGTTCCGTTGGTGGGTCCGGCGGTGGTTCTCGGCTCCCTTGCCGGGAGGTACGACAGCGCCCGGGTGGTGAGGCCGGGCGGGTTGAGACAGGTGAGCGAGATAAACCGTACCGCCCGCCGCAAGCGAAGAGCCAGTTACCTTTCCGAAGGCGCCGCGAAGAATAGTGATCATGGCGGAAACCCCTGACCGCGGGGCTTTGTTACAGAAGATCACACGCGATCCGGCTGGACGGGCCGGCCGCCCTTCGGGAAATTCCAGATATCGGTTTTCGCGGTTATCCGCATACCCTCACAGATACACGACAGCGCTCTTTCCGACGTGCGGCACATGAGCGACGCATGGCATCCACGCATACCGCAGGCAAAAACGAGAGGCCCCGGGGCACCACCCCCAGGACCTCCCGGAAAAGGTCCGGACCCACCAGGGATCAGACCGGTGCCCAGTAAACACCACGGACGGCCTTTGGGTCACTCCCCATCGGTCGACAAGGAGTCACCACCGGCCGACTCGTAGGGCGAAATCCCCGACAGCGGGGAATCTCACGGACAGTACCCCGCCCCGCACAGGCCGTCGAGACGCTCCACCCGGCCGCGCGGTTTGCCCCCTTTATGCCCCCGAGGGCGAGGGGAACCAAGATCCCCGCCGGGACGTGACAGCGTTATCAAATGATTGCCATCGATCAAGAGCAAACAGATTCGGTCAGCCGGGCCACGCCCCACCGGCGACCCCGAACCGCGACCCGTCCGGACGGAAGCATCACGGAAAAACCCGCACAGCGGGCCGCCGCTCCGCTGGAATTAACCGTCACCGTTTCGGCAATTCCTTTCCGGGAGACAGCCAATGCCGACAGAAAACGCGGCGAGTTCGCGCGAAGCGCGGATTCCCGTACGGAAATCCGCGCTTCGCGCCACCCACCCCTCAAATGTCGATTAGTGAACAAGGGCACTGCGGCTCGGTCCCGACCCCGCCCTATGCCCTGTCAGTTTCCTTTCAGAACAGTCGAGTTGAGCGCGTCAGGCACTCGAAGTCGGAGGGTTCAGCACATAAGGTGTCATTTTCTGGCGAAGGGCATCCATCGCCCACGGCCTCAGCTCCCGCCCGGCTCCCGCGCAGCCGCTCGCCGCGGCAGCGCGAACATCAGCAGAAAGATCAGGCCCAGCACCGCGGCCACCCAGAGCAGGGCATGCCGGAAGGCGTCCGCGAAGACCGGACCGGGCTGGGCTGCTGCGAGCCGGTCGTCGATGACGCCGTAGAAGACCACCGAGACCAGGCCGAGGCCGAGCGCGTTGCCCATCTGCTGCACGGTGTTGATCAGGCCGGAGGCGGACCCGGCGTGCCGGCGCGGCACCTCCGACAGCACCGCGTCCGTCAGCGGGGCGACGATCAGGCCCATGCCCACACCCATCACGACCAGCGGCAGGGCCATCTGCCAGGAGGCGATGGCGAGGCCGTAGCGGTCCGACTCCCAGATGTAGAGCAGGACCCCGAGGGCCATCAGCAGGGCGCCGGCCTGGAGCACCTTGCGTCCGAAGCGCGGGACCAGCTTCTGCACGGACACGCCGGCCGCGACGGAGACGGAGATCGAGAACGGCACCCCGGTCAGGCCGGCGTGCAGCGGGGTCCAGCCGAGGCCGACCTGCATGTACAGCGTCCAGACCAGGAAGAAGATGCCGAGCGCGACACCGAAGACGGTCTGTACCGCGATACCCGCGGCGAAGCTCTTGACCGTGAAGAGGGAGGGTTCGATGAGGGGAGAGCCGTCGCGGGCCGCCTTGCGGCGTTCGTAGCCGACGAGTACGGCGAAGACGGCGAGCGCGCCGGCCATCGACGCGTACCCCCACAGCGGCCAGCCCAGCTCGCGGCCCCGGGTCAGCGGGTAGAGCAGCATCAGCAGCCCGAGGGTGACCAGGGCGACGCCGACGAGGTCGAGCCGCAGCGCGTGCGGGGCCTTCGACTCGCCGATGCAGCGGCGGCCGAGGAGGAGAGCGGCGACACCGACCGGGAGGTTGATCAGGAAGATCGGGCGCCATTCGAGACCGAGGAGGTTCCACTCGGTCAGCAGCGCGCCGAGCAGCGGGCCGGAGACCGCGCCCAGGCCGACGATCGCGCCGAACAGGCCGAAGACCTTGCCGCGTTCGTGGGCCGGGAAGGTGGCGTGCACGATCGACAGGACCTGCGGGACCATCATCGCGGCCATGCCGCCTTGCAGGATACGGGCGGCGACCAGCATCTCCGGGCCGGCGGCGAAGCCGCACAGGGCCGAGGCGAGGGTGAAACCGGCGACGCCGGTCAGGAACAGCCGTTTACGGCCGTGGATGTCGCCGAGGCGGCCGCCGGTGATCAGGCCGGCGGCGAAGGCGAGGGCGTAGCCGGCGGTGATCCACTGGATCTGGCTGAAGGAGGCGTGGGCGTCGCGCTGGATGGACGGGATGGCGATGTTCACGATCGTCACGTCGACCAGGTCCATGAAGGCGGCGGTCATGACGATGGCGAGGGCCAGCCAGCGGTGCCGTGCACCGGCGGAGGCCGACGATCCGAGCGCCGTCGGGGGCGGTGCGGCGGTGTCTGTGCCGGGTCGTTGTGGCTGGCCGGGCCCCGCGGCGGGGCCGCTGATCGATACAGTCCCGCGCCCCTCGGGGATGTCGGTGCCGACGTCGGTGAAGGTCATGACGTCACCCTAGGAACCGATTAGGCCAGTTCCTGTCCTATTGATACGGCATCCTCGTCCGCATGACGACAGACACTCCGGCTCGGCTGCTTCAGTTGCTGTCTCTTCTTCAGACTCCCCGTGAGTGGCCCGGCGGGGAGCTCGCCGACCGGCTCGGGGTGTCCCGGCGTACGGTGCGGCGGGACATCGACCGGCTGCGGGAACTGGGGTATCCCGTGGAGGCCAGCAAGGGGGCCGACGGGGGGTACCGGCTGGTCGCGGGGAAGGCGATGCCGCCGTTGCTGCTCGACGACGACGAGGCCGTCGCCATCGCGGTCGGGCTGCGGGCCGGGGCCGGGCACGCCGTGGCGGGGGTGGACGAGGCGTCGGTGCGGGCGCTGGCGAAGCTGGAGCAGGTGCTGCCGGCCCGGCTGCGGCACCGGGTGACCACGTTGCAGGCCGCGACCACGCCGCTGACCAGCGGGGACGGGGCGAGTATCGCGCCCGAGACGCTGACCGTGATGGCGTCGGCGGTCGCGGGGCGGGAGCGGCTGCGGTTCGCCTACCGGGCGGCGGACGGGAGCGAGACGCGGCGGCAGACGGAGCCGTACCGGCTGGTGTCGACTGGGCTGCGGTGGTACCTCGTGGCGTACGACGTCGATCGCGACGACTGGCGGACGTTCCGGGTCGACCGGGTGAGCGAGCCGTTCGCGACCGGGGTGCGGTTCGCTCCGCGGGAGATGCCGACGGGGAGTGCGGCGGAGTACCTGCGGCGGTCCATCCAACGGCAGCAGGAGACGTACGGGTTCGCGGTCGCGTTCGCCGGGACGGCGGCGGAGGTGAGGGCTCGGCTGCCGGGGTGGCTGGGGACGCCGGTGGAAGAAGAGGGCGGCTGGTGTGTGGTGCGGGGCGAGAGCGGGGATCCGGTGGAGTGGCTGGCGGTGCGGTTGGTGATGGCGGGGTGTGAGTTCGTCGTGCGGGAGCCTGCGGAACTGGTGGCGTGCGTGCGGGAGTTGGGGGGTCGGTTGAGCCGGGCCGGGGGTGTGTGAGGGGAACTGGGCCGGGGGTGGGGGCGTTTACCGGGGCGCCGGCTGGGTGCCGGCTGGGCGCCGGCTGGGTGCCGGCTGGGTGTCTCCGCCAGAGGCGGGAATCCCCGGAGGGGAATCCCCGATCCCCGGAGGGGGTACCGCAGCGCCCGCCCTCCCCCACGCTCGGCTTCGCTGGAACGGCGCCCAAGAGGGGCGCGGGACTGTGTCGGTGTGCGGCTCCGCCGCGTGGGCGCGATCAGTCCCCACCCGGCCGCAGGCTCCACGCGAACCCCCGTAGCGCTTCCAGGTTCTGAAGGGCCAGGGCTGCCGGGCCCCCCGGGCCCGTGGGGTCGGCGGTGCCCGCCGCCCAGGATTCCACCGCCGCCCGCACCGCCGCGCCGGCCACCGCCGCGGTGAAACGGAGGTGGGCGGGCGGGGCGACGTTGTCGATGGTGGTGGAGGTGCGTTCCGCCAGGATCGACGTCAGGAGGCGGTCCGAGGACTGGCACACCTCCGCCCACACCTTGCGCAGGGCCGGGCTGCTGTCGGCCAGGCGGATCAGCGTGCGGACCCATTCCCAGGAGGCGGCGGAGACTCCCACGCCCGGGGTCAGGGTGCGGTGGACGGCGTGTTCCAGGGCCTCGGGGACGGAGAGGGCCGCGGGGGCCGCCCGTACCGCCTCCGTCCAGCGCTGGGCGCCCGCCGCGTAGAGCGGGGCGACCGCCTCCTCCTTCGTGGCGAAGTAACGGTAGAACGTGCGGGGGGCGATGCCCGCGGCCTGCGCGATGTCCTCGGCGCGAGTGGCCCGCAGGCCCCGCCGTACGAACAGGCCCGCGGCCGCCCGGGCGATCTCCATGCGGGTCTCCGCCTTGCGCCGTTCCGTGAGGGAGAGGGGGGCGACGTCCTGCGCGGGGGTGTCGCCGGTGGTACTGGGGGTGCTCACCTCGGCAGGCTATGCCGCTGTGGCAGAATCTGCCATCCGGTGGTTCACCCCGTGGTTCAGGTACGGGGTGAACCACCGTCTCAGCATGCCCGGGCGCGTCGGAACCCGGGCGAACGCAGCTCTCCGCCCCCGGTGGAAAGGGTGGAGCCGGGCTCCGGCGCCCGGGGGGACAGGCGCCGGAGCCCGGCTCTGGGAGAGTCCCGGCGCCGGGGGGATGGTGCGTCGGGACGTGGCTTGTTGACGTCGACAGGGCGGCAGAGCTGTCGAGGGCCGTGGGTCGTTGGGCCGTGGGTCGTGGGCCTTTAGGCCGTGGGTAATGGGCCTTTGGGCCGTGGGTCGTTGGGCCGTGGAGAGTTGCCTTCGGCGGTCGCCGGTTGCGGCGGTCGCCCGGCCCCGGCAGTCGTGGCCGGGGGCCTCGATCTCCCGGCCCGGGTTGGTTGTTCCCTGCACCCGAACCTTGAAGCGGCGGTACCGCGCCATGTTCGCGCCGTCTTCCGCCACCCGGCGCACGCGCCCGGTGAGAACGGAGTCTGAGCGGGTCTCGCGTGCGCCCGTCACGCGAGCCCCACTCGTGCGAACCCTGCCCCCGCACAACCCCCTTACGCGGCCGGCTCGAACCCGGTGGAGCGGGCCAGCTTCTTCAGCTCCAGCAGTGCGTGCTTCTCGATCTGGCGGATGCGCTCACGGGTCAGGCCGTGCTCCTTGCCGACCTCGGTGAGCGTGCGCTCGCGGCCGTCCTCGATGCCGTACCTCATCTTGATGATGGAGGCCGTGCGCTGGTCCAGGCGACCGATCAGGTCGTCCAGTTCCTCGCTGCGCAGCAGGGTCAGGACGGACTGCTCGGGGCTGACCGCCGACGTGTCCTCCAGGAGGTCGCCGAACTGCGTCTCGCCCTCGTCGTCCACCGCCATGTTCAGCGAGACCGGGTCACGGGCCCAGTCCAGCACGTCGATGACGCGCTCCGGCGTGGAGCCGAGTTCGGCGGCGATCTCGGCGGGCTCCGGGTCCCGGCCGTGCTCCCGGTTGAACTCGCGCTGGACGCGCCGGATCCGGCCCAGCTCCTCCACCAGGTGGACGGGGAGCCGGATGGTCCGGGACTGGTCGGCGATGGAGCGGGTGATCGCCTGGCGGATCCACCAGGTGGCGTACGTGGAGAACTTGAAGCCCTTGCGGTAGTCGAACTTCTCCACCGCGCGCACCAGGCCGGCGTTGCCCTCCTGGATCAGGTCGAGCAGGGGCAGGCCGCTGCGCGGGTAGCGTCGGGCCACGGCCACGACCAGGCGGAGGTTGGAGCGGATGAAGACGTCCTTCGCCCGCTCACCGGCGGCGACGAGCGCCTCCAGTTCCTCGCGGGTGGCGTCGGACGCGGACTCCTCCTCGCCGTCGAGGACCTGCCGAGCGAACACACCCGCCTCTATGGTCTGGGACAACTCGACTTCCTTGGCGGCGTCGAGGAGCGGTGTGCGCGCGATCTCGTCGAGGTACATGCCGACCAGATCGCGGTCGGCGATCTCGCCGCCATGGCCGCGAACGCCATGGGCGCGAACACTGCTTGCCGAGTCGGCCGTCTCGCCGGTGGCGGCGGACTGACGACGGGCGACGGCACGGGTTGCCATGCGTGCTCCCTTGCGATGGTGGGCGGGCGGGTGGTCCTAGCGGTTCTTCCCGGTCTTCGGTGGATGCCTGGCGCTCCACTGGCAGCGCTTCGGAACTCCACTTCTGGAACTCCTCGGACTGTCGCCGAGTGCCCGGCATCTGATGGAAACAACGACTGGAATCCGGACAGAATTCCCATGCCGTCCCCCGATTTTTGTGATCATGCAGTACCCTGTCGGACCTCGTGAGGAGGTGCGGTGCCGCCGGAACGTACAGAGGTGCAGGTCAGACCGGGAGCCGAGGGGGACCTCGAAGCCCTCACGGAGATCTACAATCACTACGTTCGTGAGACGTCCATCACATTCGACACGGTGGCCTTCACGCCGGAAGAGCGTCGTCCGTGGCTGCTCTCCCACCCGGAAGACGGCCCGTATCGCCTGATGGTTGCCACGTCGGAGGACTCACAGGAGATTCTCGGGTACGCCACATCCAGCCCCTACCGCGCGAAACCGGCCTACGGGACCTCGGTGGAGGTGACGGTCTACGTCGCCCCGGACGCCGGCCGGCGCGGTGTCGGCACGCTCCTCTACAAGGCGCTCTTCGAGGCGCTCGCGGGCGAGGACCTGCACCGTGCCTACGCGGGCATCGCCCAGCCGAACGAGGCGTCCACCCGGCTGCACGAGCGGTTCGGCTTCCGGTACGTCGGCACGTACCGCGAGGTGGGCCGTAAGTTCGGTCGCTACTGGGACGTGGCCTGGTACGAGAAGGATCTCTGACCTGGGCGGGCCGCCCCAGGGGCTTTCCCGGAGGGCTCCGCGAGGGGCTTACCCGGGGGCCTCTCCCGGAGGGCTTCTACGGGGGCTTCCCCGGAGGGGTCTCACCCCTGGGGAAGCCCCCGGCCGGTCACCCGAACTGCACCGACCGCTTCGCCAGCCCCATCCAGAACCCGTCGATCACCGACTTCTGGGCGTCCAGTTCGCCGCCCGCCTCGGCCGCGCCCATGGTGACGAAGAGCGGGGCGAAGTGCTCGATGCGCGGGTGGGCGTAACGGCCGGCCGGAGCCTTGTCGAGGAAGGCCAGCAGGGCGTCCCAGTCACGGTTCTCCAGGGCCCGGTGCCCCCAGTCGTCGAACTCGGCGGACCAGGAGGGCACCCCGCCGCCGACGTGCCGCAGCGCGGCCAGGTTGTGGGTGAAGAAGCCGGAGCCGACGATCAGCACGCCCTCGTCGCGCAGCGGGGCGAGCCGGCGGCCGATCTCCATCAGGCGAACCGGGTCGAGGGTGGGCATGGAGATCTGCAGGACAGGGATGTCCGCGGCCGGGAACATCTCCACCAGGGGCACGTAGGCGCCGTGGTCGAGGCCGCGGTCCGGGATGTCCTGCACGGGGGTGCCGGGGGCGCGCAGCAGCTTGCGCACGGACTCGGCCAGCTCGGGCGCGCCGGGGGCCGCGTACTGCACCTTGTAGTAGTGCTCCGGGAACCCCCAGAAGTCGTAGACGAGGGGGACGGTCTGGACGGCACCGAGGGCGAGGGGCGCCTCCTCCCAGTGGGCGGAGACCATCAGGATCGCCTTGGGGCGGGGCAGGCCGGCGCTCCAGGCGGCGAGTTCGCCGGGCCAGACGGGGTCGTCGGCGAGCGGCGGAGCGCCGTGGCTCAGGTAGAGGGCGGGCATGCGCTCCGGTGCGGCGGCGGACATGGCGGCGACTCCCTTCGAGTGCCGGGCTGCCTCCCCGGCTCCTCGCTCCAGCGGCTCAGCGGTTCATGTTTTAACTCTCAAGCTTTCTCCCTCCACCTTACGCGTCATTTGTTTAAAATTCAAGGAGAGGCCTCGTACAGTGGGACACATGACTACGGCATCCGCTTCCGCCACCACGCAGAGCCGCTGGCTCACCGACCACGAACAGCGGGTCTGGCGCTCGTACCTGCATGCCACGACCCTGCTGGAGGACCATCTGGACCGTCAGCTCCAGCGGGACGCGGGGATGCCGCACATCTACTACGGCCTGCTCGTCGGGCTCGCCGAGGCGCCCGACCGGCGGCTGCGGATGACCGAGCTGGCGATGAGGGCGAAGATCACCCGGTCCCGGCTCTCGCACGCCGTCGCGCGCCTGGAGAAGAACGGCTGGGTACGGCGGGAGGACTGCCCCTCCGACAAGCGGGGCCAGTTCGCCGTCCTGACCGACGAGGGCGCCGAGGTGCTGCGACGCACCGCACCGGGCCATGTGGCCGCCGTACGGCAGGCGTTGTTCGAGCGACTGACGCCGGAACAGCAGCAGGCCCTCGGCGAGATCATGCAGATCGTCGCCGAGGGCCTGCAGCCCGACGAAGCGGGCGCGGACCTGCCCTGGCTCCGCTGAGGAGCCGGGACAGGTCCGCGTGCGGGTACCCCTACGGTCTGTCTGTCGGCCGGTGCTGTCTGTGTCTCTCGGCTGGCCGGCCGGCCGACCGCTCAGCGGCTCAGTGGGCGACCACCGGGACCGCCACCTCGTCCTCCGCGCCCTCACCGGAGGCCACCGTGGTGGTGTCCGGCTTGCCGGCGTTGACGAAGGTCACCACGATCACCGAGGCCAGCACCAGCATGCCGACGGCGACCCAGATCGCGTTGGCGTAGCCGTGCACCGCGCCCTGCATCTGGACCAGCTGCTGCTGGGACTTGGAGGTCGCGGTCGCGATGTGGTCCTTGATGTACGACGTCGTCGCGGAGGCGGCGATCGTGTTCAGCAGGGCCGTACCGATGGCACCGCCCACCTGCTGCGAGGTGTTGACCATCGCGGAGGCGACACCGGCGTCCCGGGGCTCGACGCCGAGCGTGGCCAGGGACATGGCCGGCATGAACGCCGTACCCATGCCGAGACCGAGCAGCACCATCGCCGGCAGGATCGTCGAGGCGTACGAGGAGCCGATCTCGATCTGCGTCATGACCAGCATGCCGCTCGCGGCGACCAGGAAGCCGGGGCCCATCAGCGCCCGGGCCGGGACCCGGGTCATCAGCCGGGTGCCGATCTGGGTGGAGCCGACCATCATGCCCGCGATCATCGGCAGGAAGGCGAAGCCGGTCTTGATCGGCGAGAAGCCCTTGATGACCTGGAGGTAGTAGGTCAGGAAGAGGAAGGTGCCGAACATCGCGATGATCGCGACGCCGAGGGAGAGGTAGATACCGCCGCGGTTGCGGTCGGTGACCACGCGCAGCGGCAGCAGCGGGGCCTTGACCCGGGCCTCGGTGACGACGAACGCGAGCAGCAGGACCGCGGAGGCGACGAACAGGCCGACGGTGGTGGTGTCGCCCCAGCCGTCGGACTCGGCGCGGGTGAAGCCGTAGACCAGCGAGACCAGGCCCAGGGTGGACAGGAGCACGCCGGGGATGTCGAGCGGGTTGCGGTTGCGGCCGCCCTCCGGCTCACGGATGACGAAGTACGCGCCGAGCGCGGCGACGATGGCGAACGGGATGTTCACGAAGAACGTCCAGCGCCAGTCCAGGTACTCGGTGAGCACACCGCCGAGGATGAAGCCGACGGCGCCGCCGCCACCGGCGATCGCGCCGTAGATGCCGAACGCCTTGGCACGCTCCTTGGCGTCCGTGAACATCACGGCGAGCAGGGAGAGCGCGGCCGGGGCGAGCATGGCGCCGAAGACGCCCTGGAGGGCACGGGCGCCGAACATCATGGCGCCGCTGGTCGCCGCACCGCCGAGCGCGGAGGCGGCGGCGAAGCCGGTCAGGCCTATGACGAAGGCCCGCTTGCGGCCCCACAGGTCGGCGATCCGGCCGCCGAAGAGCAGGAGACCGCCGAAGGCGAGGGCGTAGGCGGTGACGACCCACTGCCGGTTGCCGTCGGAGATGCCCAGGTCGCTCTGGGCGGAGGGCAGCGCGATGTTCACGATGGTGGCGTCTAGGACGACCATCAGCTGGGCGAGCGCGATGAAGACCAGCGCTTTCCAGCGGTTGGCATCACCGGACTGTGCCGGTGCGCCGGGAGCCTTTGCGGCTGTTGCTGACATGGGGGTACCCACTTCGTGACTTCGTGACGGAAAAAGTGATGCTTGAAGTGATGCTTGGGATGCTTGAAGTGATGCTTGAGGTGAGGGACCGGCGGACGGTCCCTGACTGATCGGCCCGATCGGCGGTTCGTGACCGAGTCGGATGCGTCGGATACGTCGAAGGTGTCGGATACGTCGAAGGTGTCGGCTGTCTCGGCTGTCTGGCTGGGTCAGGCCTGGCGGAGGTCCTCCACGGTCACGGCCGTGCCCGGCAGGGCGGAGCGGGCCGGGGCCCGCAGTCCGTCCAGGAACAGCTGCAGATGGCGATGGACGAAGCGGTCGCCGACCAGGCAGTCGGTGCCGAACGGGGGCCGGCTGAGCTGGGCCACGGCGATCATCACATCGCCGACGCCCACGTCCGGACGGAGCTGTCCGGCCGCCTTGGCACGGTCCATGAGCTGCCCGATGAGCTGCTCGCACCGCTGACGCGCCGCTTCGAGGTCGGGGTGGTTCTTGTCGAAGGTGCTGGAGACCATCGGGCACAGCGCGCTGACCCGCTCGTCGGCGGAAATGTGCACGAAGCGCTCCAGCGCGTCGAAGGCGTCCCCGGTCTCCGCGAGTGCCAGCTCGGCCGCTTCCGACGTCCGGTCCATCACGGAGCAGACGACCTCACGGACGAGCGCGTCGCGGTCGGGGAAGTTGCGGTACACCGTGGCATTACCGACGCCGGCCCGGCGGGCGATGTCGTCGAGCGGCACGTCGGGGCCGTACTCGGTGAACATCTCGCGGGCAGCGGTGACGATCCGCTCCCGGTTGCGCAGGGCGTCGGCGCGGGGCCGGGGTGCCTTGCGCACGGCGGGAATGGCGGTCGCGGTCTGCACGGCGCACTCCTGGTCTGTGGACTTTCCGCGATCCGGGGAGGCGCTCCCCGTTTCGCGCGGACACAGGTCTAAACGGGGAGGGAGTCCCCGGTTATTTCCGCCCCTTCCCCTCATTTCATGTGACCTGAGTCACATCACCTCAGAGCGCCTCTTCGTCCGGCCCTCGCAGGCCACGACATCCCACGATCGGCCTTTCCAGCGCGCGCCCGCCGCCCCCTCGACACAGGGTGATCGAAAGGGTGCAGCCGGAGACCGGCGGCTGCCGTGGCGCGAAAGGTCCGTGCATGCAGCCGCAGCCCAGCCGCCGTAAACCCGCTCGTCTTCACATACCCGCCCGCCTCCGCACGCCCCTGCGCCTCACGAGCCGCCATGCCTCGCCCCGCCGTAGTACGCCGTCGGTCCGTCGTACGCCGTCAAGCCGCCGCCCCACACCGGACCGCCGCCCGACACCGGACCGCCGCCCCACACCGGACCGCCGCCCCACACCGGACCGCCGCCCCACACCGGACCGCCGCCCCGCACCGGACCGCCGCCCGACACCGGACCGCCGCCCCGCACCGGATCGCGGGGCACGGCCGACCCGACGCATACGCCACCGCCGTGCGGCCTGCCTCGCCGCCGTGGCCGCGCTGATCCTCGCGGTCGGCACCTCGGCGGGCACCGGGCACCTCACGGCGGCTCCCTCACCGACCGGCGCCGGACCGATCGCGCTGTCCCGCTCCTCCGTGTACGGCCCCTGCATGATCACCGGCGGCAACGACGTCCAGATGACCGAGGGCATCCCCACGCCGGGCGGCTACTCCCGCTCCACCGGCACCGTGCACGCCCTCACCCTGATGGTCGACTTCCCCGACGCGCCCGGCCAGGGCAGCGCGCTCGACCGCTACCACGAGTTCTTCCCGCAGACCCAGGACTGGTTCCGCACCGCCTCCTACGGCAAGCTCGACTACCAGCCCGTCGCCCCCATCGACCACTGGCTGCGGATGCCCAAGCCGTTCAGCGAGTACGGCATAGAGCGCGGCGCACCCTTCGATCCCGGTTACCGGGAACTGGTCCAGGACCTCGTGGCCGCCGCCGACCCGGACGTGGACTTCCGGTCGTACGACCTCCTGAACGTGCTGGTGACCCCGAACGCCGGCCCCTCCGCCCTGGACACCGTGCTGTCGGTGACCTTCGCCGGCAACGGCGACGCCCCGGTCGCCGACGGCGTGCCGGTCTCCAACGCCTCCTTCGTCTACTCCCGCCAGGACGACGGCTCGGGCTCCTACGACCGCACCGGCTACCGGGTCCTCCCCCACGAGAACGGCCATGTCTTCGGCCTGCCCGACCTCTACACGCAGGAGGGCGGGGGCGCGGCCGGGCACTGGGACATCATGAGCGAGGACTGGGGGGCCGACAACGACCTCCTCGCCTGGCACAAGTGGAAGCTGGGGTGGCTGGACCCCGACCAGGTCACCTGCGCGGCGAGCCGCGGCAGCGCCGAGTACACGCTGACACCCCTCTCCCGGGCCGGCGGCCGCAAGCTGATCTTCATCCCTGTCGACGCCCGCACCGGCTACGCCCTGGAGGTACGCACCAAAGGCGGCAACGACGAGGAGGTGTGCTGCCCCGGCGTCCTCATCTACAAGGTCGGCGCGAACGTCGACACCGGCCGCGGGCCGATCAAGGTGTACGACGCCCACCGCAACACCGGCGGCTGCACCCGCAGCCCCAACGTCCAGGCGGAACTCTCCGACGCCCCGTTCGGCCCGGGCGAGAGCTTCAAGGATCCCGCGCACGGGATCGAGGTGCTGGTGTCGGGGGCGGACGGGGAGGGGAACTACCGGGTGCGGGTGAGTCGGGGGTAGGGGCGTGCGGGGGGCGTGCGGCGGGCGTGCGGCTGCGGGCTCCGGGCCACTGGGGGGGTGCGGGTCGCAGCATGCCGGGCGGTGGTGCGGGGGGTGCCGGTCGCAGCATGCGGGGCGGGGTGCGGGGGGTGCGGGTCGCGGGGTTGCCGGCCGCGGGGATACGGGTCGCGGTGCGCGATCCGGCGCTGGCCAGGTGGGCCACGGTTTACGGTAGGCGTGCGCTGATCGCCGTGTCGAAGGTCGTGCCGTACCGGAGATCGCGGACATCACGAAAATCGCGGAGATCACGGAGATCACGGAGATCACGGAGATCACGGAGATCACGGAAACCGTCGTACCGGAGCCGGAGAGTCGATGACAGCCCCCTTGCCCTCCTCCCCCGCGGCGCACGAGCCGCCCGCCGAGGCGGTGACGCCGTTGATCCGGGGCGTGGCGGTGCTGGAGGCGCTGACCGAGGCGGGCGGGACGCTGAACGCGAGCGCGCTGGAACGGCGTACCGGCCTGGCCCGTTCCACGGTGGACCGGATCATCGCCACCCTCTCCCGGACGGGTTACGTCCGCCAGGACGGCCGGGACGCGGTGCTCACCCCCCGGGTGATGGAGCTGGGCAACGCCTACCTGGCCGCTCTCCGCCTGCCCGCGCTGCTGGACGGCCACGCCGACGCCCTCGCCGACGAACTGGACGAGTCGGTCTCCCTCGCCGTCGCCGACCGGGACGGCATCCGGTTCATCCACCAGGCGACCCGCCGCCGCGCGATGTCCGTCAGCTTCCGCATCGGCGACCTGCTGCCGGCCGAACGTACCGCCCCCGGCCCGCTGTTCGCGGCGGAGTGGACGGAGCGGGAATGGTCGGTGTGGCGGGCGAGGCGCGCGGCGGACCCCGCGGACGCGGGCTTCCCGGCCGTACCGCCCCGGAATCCGGCCGCCGCCGACGACTTCGAGACGCGGACCGAGGAGGCCCGGCACAGCGGCTGGGCCCTGGACGACCAGTTGATCGAACCGGGCCTGGTCGCGGTGTCCGTCCCGGTGCGCGACCCGCGCACCGGACGGGTGGCGTGCGTGGCGAGCGTCGTCAGCCACACCAGCCGCCACACGGCGGCGGACCTGCGCGAGACCCTGCTCCCCCGGCTGCGTACGGCGGTGACCGCGATGGAGGCGGAGCTGCGCGAGGCCGGCTCCCGGCCCGCCGAGCCGGGGCCGCCCCCCTGCGGCCTCGCCGTCTGGACCACGGCCTCCAAGCACGAACTGGGCCGCGACTTCGTGGAGTCGCTGGCCCGGGGCCTGACCGTCCTGACGGCCTTCGGCGAGGGCCGCTCGGCGCTGACCCTGACGGACGTGGCGAAGGCGACGGGCCTGGCCCGGGCGACGGCCCGACGGGCCCTGATCACGTACGAGCACCTGGGCCTGGTGACCTCGGACGAACGCGATTTCGCCCTCACCCCCCGGGTGCTGTCCCTGGGCTACCCGCCGCTGTCCCGCACCACCCTCGCCCGCCTCGCGGCCCCCCGGCTGCGCGCCCTCGCGGACCGGCTGCACGAACCGACGGCGCTGGCGGTGCGGGTACCGGGGGCCGATCCGGCGGAGATCCAGTACGTCGCGGTGGCGGCCGCGAGCCGGGTCCTGACGGTGGACATCACGGTGGGCACCCGGCTGCCGGCGAGCCCTACGGCGCTCGGCCGGGCCCTGCTGGGTCTCGCCGAACCGGGCGGATACGCCCTGGCGGACGAGGAGCTGGAGTCGGGCCTGCGCTCGATCGCGGTGCCGGTACGGGACCGGACGGGCCGCCCGGTCGCCGCCCTGAACGTGGCCACCCACGCGGCCCGCCGCACCCTGGCGGACTGCGTGAGCGAGGTGCTGCCGGCCCTGCACGCCACGGCGGCCCAGGTCCAGGACGACCTCCGCATCGCGTCCCGCTTCACGAAGGTTCCGCTGTCCTGAGCCCGCCGCCTGCCCGCCGCTCGCCCGCCGTCTCCCGCCACCCGCCTGCCCCCAGTACCCCTGACCCTCTGGGCGGCAGGAGGACTGGGAGGAAGGGAGAGTCGGATGTGACCCGGATCACGGGAAGGCGATGCGGAGTGCCGGACAGCTCAGTGACGTGAGCACACATATGCGTACCCGGGTACGGGCCGGGGAGCCGAGCGCGTTCGCGGAGCTGTTCGACAGCTACTCGCGCACCGTCTACAACCACGCCTTCCGGCTGACCGCCGACTGGTCGGTGGCCGAGGACGTGATGGCCGCGACCTTCCTGGAGGCCTGGCGGCTGCGCGACCGGGTGGACCCCGAGGGCGGTTCGCTGCGGCCGTGGCTGCTGGGCATCGCCACCAACACCGCCCGCAACCAGTACCGCAGCAACCGCCGGTACCGGGCCGCCGCGAACGCCGCGGCGGCGGCCCAGCTCTCGGTGCCCGACCACGCGGACGAGGTGGCCGACCGCGTCGACGACGGGCACCGGCTCGCCGCCGCCCTCACCGCCCTGGGCAAGCTCCGCAGACCCGAGCGCGAGGTCGTCACGCTCTGCCTGGGCGAGGGCCTCGACTACGAGGCGGCGGCGGAGGCGCTCGGCATCCCCGTCGGCACCGTCGCCTCCCGGCTCTCCCGCGCCCGCAGAAAGCTGCGCGACCTCGCCGGTCCCCCGTCGGCCGGACCGCCGCCCGAAAAAGCTCGCGGAATCCGGGAAGGCGGCCGCCGCTCCCGACAGACAAGAGGTGATCACACCAACGTGATCCGGCCCGCACAGGAAGGAAGACCATGACCGTGAACACCTCCCGGAACCACCCGGCCGAGGGGGACGGCAGCGCCGAGCTGCTGTCCGCCACCGCGCGGGACCTTCCGCCGGGCCGCCACCAGTTCCACAAGGAGCGACTGATGGCCCAGATCCACGACATGCGGCAGGCGGAGCAGACCACGACCCCCGTACGGGAGCGCCGGCGCCGGTTTCCCCGGCCGGTGATCGCCCTGCCTTTGACGGCGGCCGCGCTGGCGGCGGCGGTCGTCGCGGGCGTGACCCTCTCCGGCAACGGCGGCAACGGCGTGCAGGACGCCGGCCCGGCCCTCACCACCGCCATCGGCGCGGCCACCACCAAGGGCGTTCCCCAGTTGCTCGACCAGATCTCCCTGGCCGCCGCCGAGACCTCGGCCTCCCGTCCCGCCGCCAAGCCCGGCCAGTACATCTACATCAAGTCCGAGTCGGCCGAAAGCTACATCAGCAACGTGGACGGCAAGTCCTCCCTGGCCAGCCACCCGCTGCACACGCGGCAGGTCTGGCGGTCCCCGGACGGCGCCAAGGGCTGGCTGATCGACCCGGCCGTCAACAAGAGCCCCGAGGGCGAGACCCTGTCCCTCCCCGACGAGCAGGGCAACACCCCGAAGCCGTCCCTGAACGGCCCGTCGTACGACTACCTCACCAAGCTCACCACCGACCCCGACAAGCTGCTGGCCAAGATCTACACGGAGACGAAGGGCCAGGGGAACTCTCCCGACCAGGAGGCCTTCACCACCATCGGCGACCTGCTCGGCGAGAGCTACCCGCCGGCGGAGCTGTACCCGGCGCTGTTCAAGGCCGCCGCGAAGATCCCCGGGGTCGTCGTGGTCGACGACGCGACGGACGCGGTGGGCCGGCACGGGGTGGCGGTGGCCCGGCTCGACGAGACCAGCGGTGAACGCGAGGAGTGGATCTTCGACAAGAAGAGCCACGTCTTCCTGGGCGAACGCTCGGTGCAGGTGCGCAGGAACAGCGGCACCGACGCCCTGATCACACCCGGCACCGTGCTCTTCACCAGCGCGATCCTGGAGCGCACGGTCGTGGACGGCATCAAGCAGACGCCCGCGGCGAAGTCCTGACCACCGTCCGGCCCGGGCCCGCCCCCGCCCGGGCCCGCAGCGTCGGAGGACTGGGGAGTCGACGTCTCCGAACCTGACAGTAGGACCGGCGTGCTGGAGGCCCGGCGTGCCGAAGGACCGGCGTGCCGAAGGGCCGGCGTGCCGAAGGGCCGGCGTGCCGGCCCGATCGACGCCCCGTCGGCGCGGGCCCTGCCTCCGGAGGTGCGCAAGGTCATCGCCGACAAGACCGCGATGAAGCGCCCCGGCACCGTGGAAGAGGTCGCCGCCGTCGCGGCCTTCCTGCTGTCGGACGAGGCGTCCTTCGTCACCGGCTCCGTTTACGAAGTCAACGGCGGCCAGACCCAGTTGTGACCGCCGCACCGCCCCAGGGCTCCGCGTCGCGGGAGCGCTCCGTCCCACCCGCCGTCGGCCTCTCACAACCCGCGGCAGAAGTGCCGCCCCTCACCGCCCCGGCACGATACGCGGTTCTCCTTCGGCACCGGCGTCATCGGCCAGACCATCGCCGTCAAGCTCGCCTCCCTCAGCCACGAGGTGGCCATCGGCACCCGCGACGTAGCGGCCGCCGCCCCAGCCAGGTACTCGGGAGTGTCGGCCGCGACCACCGGCTCCGGCAAGATCCTCATCGACATCCCCAACCCGCTGGACTTCTCCGCCGGAATGCCACCGTCGCTGCCCCTGGTCGACACCGCAGCCCCTCGGCGAGCAGATCCAGCGCGCCTTCACCGAGGCGAAGGCCGTCAGGACTCTCAACGCCGTCAACGCGACGGTCATGGCGCAGCCGTCTCAAGTAACCGCCGCGCACAACCTCTTCGCCTTCGCCTTCGTTTTCGTCTCCGGCGACACCATCAACGCCAAACCCCACCGATCACGAACCCGCTGAGGCACCAGCCTCAGCCCATCGCCCCACCCCGATCCGCTACCCTGTCAGTGACCGCCACGTCAGTGGTGGTCCGTCCTTGCCGAGACCGCCGTGAATAGTCACTCAGAGTATTCATCGACGTTTTACGCAGGGCCCCGCCTTCGTAGCTCAGGGGATAGAGCACCGCTCTCCTAAAGCGGGTGTCGCAGGTTCGAATCCTGCCGGGGGCACCAGGTCAGAAGGGGACCAGTTCCGGATATCCGGAGGTGGTCCCCTTCTGACATCCAGATCTGACATCAACGAGGTCGGTCACTCACGACCGGGGCGCCTCTTCCTGAGCAGCCGGTCCATGTGGCTCATGGCTTCGCGCTGCGTGTCCTGGACGACGTGGGTGTAGACGTCCATGGTGATGCTGATCTGGGAGTGGCCAAGGATCTCCATCACGACGCGGGGCGCGACCCCGGCCGCCGTGAGGAGGGTGGCGGTGCCGTGGCGGGCGTCGTGCAGCCGGATGACGCGGAGGCCGGCGGACTCGGCGACGCGCGTGAAGGAGCGATAGAGGTTGCGCGGCTCGACCGGGCGGCCGGTGCGAGTAGCGAAGACGTAGTCCGAGTCCCGCCACTTCTCCCCCGCCTTGGCGCGGGCATCTGACTGCCGCATGCGGTGCCAGCGCAGGGGTGCGATGCAGAGGGCGGGCAGCGGGACGGCTCGGCGACGGCGGCTCTTGGGATCGTCGTCGTACAGGACGCCACGGCGGCGCTGGACCTGGTGGCGGACGTAGAGAACGCGGTTGTCGAGGTCGAGGTCCGACCACCGGAGACCGACGATCTCTCCCCGGCGCAGGCCCATGGCGATGGCGAGGACGAAGGCAGCGTAGAGCGGGTCTTTTCGGGAGGCGGCGAGGAAGTCGAGCGTCTCGTCCAGGGTCCAGGGGTGCAGCTCGGGCGTATCCGTGCGGGGCGGCTCGACGAGCTTGGCGACGTTGCGCGTGATGAGTTCCTCGCGGCAGGCGGAGGACAGAGCCGAGCGCAGAACTCGGTGCGATTCCTTGGCGGTTGCGGCGGTGGTCTCCTTCTCCAGGCGGACGAGGAAGCGTCGGACGTCGGCGACGCCGAGGGATTCGAGGCGCTTGGCACCGAGGAGGGGCACCAGGTAGAGGCGGACGTGCGTCTCGTACTTGTCGAAGGTGCTGAGCTTCCGTCGGGGCTTGATGACGTTGTCCAGCCAGTACGGCAGCCACTCGGAGAGCTTGGCGGACTTGGTGGGCACGGGCACGCCCTGGTCCACCTTGTCGAGCAGCTCACGACGCTTTGCGTCGCACTCGGCCCAGGTCTTGCCATAGGCGAACTTGCGGGCGCGGGTGCCGTCCGGCTGGAGCACGTAGACCGCGCACTGGAAGCGGCCGTCCTTGCGCTTGGTGATGGTGCCGGCGCCGTTCGGATTGCGCTTGCGTTGCTGGGCCATCAGGCCGCCGCCTCCAGTTCGTTGGTGATGTAGTCGCGGACAGCTCGCGCCGGGATGCGACGGCACCGGCCGATGGTGAGCGAGGGCAGGCGCCGGGAGCGGATCAGGTCGTAGACCGTGGAGCGGCCGAGCTTGAGTCGGGCCATGACGTCCGGGACCGTCAACAGCTCTTCGTCAGCCATGCGTGGGCTCTCCTTCCGTTCCGAGGGCTGGTTCGAGGGATGCGGCAAGCCACGTCTCTGCGGCGCTGAGGCCGGTGCCGGCGAAGACCCAGTGGGCGAGGACGTACGTCGTGTCCGGCTGAGAGTTGGCGGCTGCTGTCACCGCTTGTGCTCGGCGCCACTCGGCGCGGGCGTCACGGAGGGCGCCCAGGGTGGTGGAGTAGCGCCGGGACTTGGTGGAGAAGTGGCCGCGGAAGCCGAGCATGTGGGCCCACGCGCGGAGGCGGAGGTGTTCGAGGTCTTTGCGGGCGCCGAGGGTCCAGGCGGTTCGGATGAGGCGGCGGGCGTGGTCGCTGATGTCGAGTTGGGCGAGTTCGGCGGCGAACTTCAGCGGCCGGTCGAGGGCGCCTGTGGCGGTCTCGGCGCCCTTGGTGGCGTATTTGGCGATGTAGGCGGCGACGGCGCGTTCGGTGAGTTCCTGGCCGTCGTTGAAGTCGGCGGATCGGATGGTGCGGACGTCGAGTTGGCGACCGAAGGCGAAGGAGTGGGTACGGCCGTCGAGGGCCGGGCCGTCGACGCGGACCTTGGCAGTCGCCGCGCGGATGGCGTCGGTGAGGAGTTCGGCGGTGGCCCAGGGCGGGGGCGGGGTGTTGCCGCCTGTCGGGCCGTCGAGGCGGATGACGGCGTGGAAGTGGACGGCGCCGCGCTTTTGGTACTCGGCGACTTTCGCGAAAGACACGCGCGCGTGGTCGCGTAGGCGTCGCTGTGAGAGGCCCGCCCGCTTGGCGACCTCCCGGCGGAGATAGATCGAGAAGCGACGCCAGAGGGCGCCTGCGTGGGCGTTCCAGAGAACGGCCGCTTCGTAGTCGTAGGTGTCCGGGTCGAGCGGAGTGCCGAGGGCGTCGTCGTCCTGGTCGTGGTGGGTGCCGCAGCGGCAGGCGCGGCCGTCGGTGCGGCGGTTGTGGACGGGGCCGAAGCCGGGGGCGGTGAAGGTGGCGAAGACGCGGGGGTGTGCGGCGACGTGTTCCGGGGTTCCCTTGCCGCCCCGGAGTCCGGCGGTGATGAGGTGGAAGGTGTCGCGGCGGTAGACCTCCGCGCAGGCGGCGCAGCGGGTGGTACGGCGGTTGTTGCAGCGGACGAGGAGTTGGCCGGCGGGCAGGTCGGTCGAGTCGAGGTGCTGGAGCACACGGCCGATTTCGCCCGTCGTGGTGTCGAGGTCGTATTCGGTGCGGTGGCCGTCGAGGCGGATCGGGTTGGTGCAGCCGCCGAGGCCGGAGAGCTGTTGGAGGATGCCCGGCAGGGTGCCGTGCTGGGCCAGCCTGGAGAGTTCCGGGAGCGGGGGCGGGGTGGTGCGGGTGAAGATGGCTGTCTCCTTCTGACGGGATTGGTTAGGAGTGACGGGCCCCGGGGCGGCCGGATGCTTGGCGGTGTCGTGGCCGCCCCAGGGTTGGCGTGGATCAGCGCCGGTTGTGTTCGCGCAGCAGGGAGCGCAGGACCACGGCGGCGATGGCCACCGAGACGGCCGAGACGGCGACGGCGGCCAGGAGCGCGGTGAGGACCACACCGCCCGTGAGCACGGCGACGACGGCGCCGGTACTGACGGAGACGGCCGGGAGCGCGGAGCGCCGGTCGGGGGCCGGGTTGGTCGGGGTGTGGGTGTGCGCGGGCGGCTGGGTGGGGCTGTCGGGGTACTTGGGCAGGAACACGGCGGAACTCTCCTTATCTACTCGTCTAGTCATGTGAGCCGTTTATGACGGTCACGCCGGAGCGCGTACCGGTCTCGATGGCGGGGGCCAGGAAGGTGTGGGAGAGCCAGAAGCCGAAGAGGGCGACCAGGACGACGACCCAGGCACGGACGCCCAGGAACCTGACGGCGCCCCAGGCGAAGAAGCCGAGTACGACGACCAGCGGGAGACTGACGGTCACGGTGTTCGGGGTCCCTTCAGCGGACGGGGCAGCGGTGGGTGCGGGCGGCGAGTTCGGCGGCTGCGCGGCTGTCGTAGTCGGCGGAGAAGCCGCAGCGCGGGGCGGTGCAGGCGGCGGTGTGCTTCTCGCGGCCCCGGTCGTCGTAGGCGGTGCCGACCTGGACGGGGCCGATGCGGGTGACGTTGCGGAAGCGGCGGTTGGCTGTCATGGTCAGTCCTCCTGGCGCAGGCTGGAGCCGGGGAATTCGTTCAGGATCCGGAAGGCCTCGGCAGGGTCCGACGTGCGATCAGCGGCCTCTTCAGCGAGGAGCCGGGCCAGCGTCGGGCGCCCGGTGTCGGCCATCTCGCGGGCCGCTTCGAGGTAGTCGGCGGCTGTGTTGAAGCAGAGCGGCACGGTTCCTCCTGTTCAGGTGAGCTGGGCGGCGATGGCTTCGGCCATGGGCGTCGGGACGCCGAGGCGGGCGCGGAGGGTCGGGGTGTCGATCGGGGTGCCGGTACGGGTGTGGTGTTCGGCCGCGACCTTTCGGGCGTGGTCGACCAGGGCGGCCGGGACCGGGACGGGCGGGCGTTCCGGCAGCGCCTCGATGCTGGGTTGGACAGGCGGCGCGGGGGTGGCTTCGGGCTCGTGCTCCTGGTCCTCGATGACGTCAGCGCCGATCTCGCCGGTATCCGCCTTCGGCACCGAGTGAGCGAGAAGGGTGCCGCCGAGGAACGCGACGGCGGGCCAACCGGCCACGAGGATCCGCAGCCAGGCCGGGACGTCGTCCAGGTCGAGGAGGCCGGCGGTGGCGATGTTCGCGCCGAGGGATGCGACGAGGGCGATGACGAACCAGCACCAGGCCGCCGCCTTTGCCGTACCGGAGCGCAGGCGACGCCATGCGGCGACAAGCAGCAGGTCAACGCTGATCGGGTACGCCCAGGCTTTCCAACCATCCTGCCCGGCCGCCATGGCTACGTCATGGAGGTGGGCGAACGACAACGCGGCAGCAATGAGCGCCTGGACCAACACCGCGTCGACACGGCCGAGGTGGACGCGCACGGTCCGGCTCCTTTCGGTTTCGGGCATGGGAGAGGTAGGGACTTGGCGCGAGGCGGTCACGCCGACCGATGCGAGGAAGGGACGACGGTCAGTCGGTCACCGGACGCGGCCGGACGACCGGGGGCGGCGGCTCGACCGGGTGTACAGGCACGTGAGGCCGGAAGGGCTTGAGCGAAGGCAGGTCGGGCACCAGGTGCGCCGCCTCCCGGCAGGTCTCGGCGGCATCGCCGAGGGAGAGGTACGGGGTGCGGAGGCGGGACCAGCCGCCGGAGGTGTCGCCCGCGACGGCGAGACCGGGCATCTCAGGAGCGATGGAACAGGCAGCGTGAACGGCCTCGGGGGCGATGTCGCCGAGGGCCATCTTGGCGGAGGCTTCGTCGTTGACGCGATGGCAGACACGGCCGGTCAGCTGGGCGCGGAGCATGGTGGCGCCCTTGCCGAGTTCGGCGCCGAAGCGCTGCCCGCACACCTCCAGGTAGATACCGGCCGCGCGGCCGAGCTGAGCGAGGCGGATGAGCTGGGTGACCATCTCGTCCCGCCTTTCCTCGTCCTTGCGAGTGGCGGTGAGGAAGAGTTCCGCCACCTCGTCAACGAACAGCACGATGGGCACCGGACGTTCGCTCTCCGGCAGGCCCCAGATGTCAGAGGTGATCTCCTCGTCCGGAGTGCCGGGCGCGATGCCCTGCCGGGCCTTGATCAGGTCGTATCGGTCCTCCATTTCCTTGACCAGCACGGGCAACAGCTCGGCCGCTTCGTCCGGGTCGGTGGCGAGTGCGGAGAGACGGGCGGCGAAGGGCGCCAGTTCGACGCCCCGCTTGCAATCGATCCCCACGAGCGCGACGCCGTCCTGACGGGCCAGTCCGGAAATGAGGTGGCGCAGGTACATGGACTTGCCGGACAGGGTCGCGCCGAGGGTGAGTTGGTGGGGAACGGTGCGGTAGTCGCGGACGAAGGGCATGGCATCCTCGCGCAGCGCCACCGGCACCTTGAGGAACGCACCGCCGGTCTTGCGGGGCATGCGTACCCGCCGCAGGACGTCGTAGCCGACGAGCCGCAGTTCCACGACACCCGGCTTCACCGTGGTGACGTAGACGGCATGCACTCCCCAGGCGTGCCGCAACCGCTCGGCCGAGGCGGCGACGTCGGCGGGTTCCTGCCCCGGAGCGAGCCGGAGGCGAAGCCGCAGCCCGGTCGAGGTGGGACGGAGGATGCCCCGGCGAGGCGGGACCGGCCGGACATCCCGCCGGGTGGTTGCCTTGACGGCGAGAACCCGCAGCCGGGAGGGCGCCACGGTCAGGCCGCAGGCTTCCATGACGGAGACGTACGAGCTAGGCAGGCGGACCGTGGATATCGGGCCGCCGACTGCGGACCAGTAGACCGCCGGGTGCTTGGCCCGGGTGTAGGCGGCCCCGCCGCCGAGCGCGGCGACAGGACCACCCACCTCCAGGAGCGTTGTCAGGTCGGTCATCAGGCGGTGGCCCCCATGGCGGCCGGGAACGCGGCCGGGGTGACGGCAGCGGCCCGGTAGGCGATGCCGTGACGCTGCTGCCCGTTGAACACGGACTCCCACGGCCGGGCGACGAGGCCGGGGAGCGAGACCGGCGCACCGAGGTTCAGCCCCTCGGAGACGCCGCCTTCCGGCACGGTGACCTTGATCAGGGAGGACTCCCCGTCCTCGATGTAGACGACGCCGATGGTCATCAGCGCCTCACCGCTCACGGCGTCCTTGGCGATCTCGCCGGTCTGGCGGTCCCGGACCTTCGGCTCAGGAGCCTCGGTCAGCAGGATCGTGGCGGCGGTGGTCTCAACACGGATGGTGCGCACAGCACACTCCCTATCTACTCGTCTATATATGTAGCGGTCTACGAATCCGATCTCCCGGACTCATGACGATCACCCTGCCACACAACTTGCCCACTCGTCTATACGAGTATGCGTGTTGGGGTGTACGAGTTCGGAGAGCTGCGCCCGCGCACCACCGCAAACCATGACGATCAGGTCGCCGGGAGCTGGTACGACAAGACGTAGGCATCCGCCGCCATGACCGTGTCGCAGACTTCGACGGGCCGCCCCTCGGTGTCGAAGGCGGTACGGACCAGGTGAATGACCGGCACGCCGGAGGCCAGCCGGAGCGTCTTCACCTCGTCGGGCGATGGCATCCGGGCGCGGATCTCCTCTTCGAAGTGGTCGAGGCGGTGGCCCAGCTCTTCGAGGCGGGCGTAGATGCCGCCGGGGCCGGGGTTGGGTTCGGCGATCTGCGTACCGCGGGCGATGTCGAGGGGGAGGTAGGAGGTGGCGAACTCGACCGGCCGGCCGTCGAGGAGATACCGGCGCCGCCGGGCCAGCACGCGCCGCACGGACCCGAGCCGCGTGGAAATGTCCTGGCTGGCCTTCTCTTCCTTGACCTCAAGGCTGTCGACCTGAGGATGGCTGCCGGCTGCATCCGCCTCCACGATGAACGCGGACTTCCCCTGCTCCCGATGCCGCCGGGCGAACCGGTCGGAGGCGAGGCGCCGCACGGGAGGCCGGGGCCGGACGAACACACCCTTTCCGTGCTCGGCATGCACGAGCCCTTCCCCCTGGAGGATGGAGAAGGAGTTCCGGACCGTCATCCGGGACACCCCGTAGTGCTCGACAAGCTCAGCCTCCGAAGGCAGCTTCTCGCCCTCTCTGAACCGCCCACGGTCGATGGCTTCGCGCAGCTGGTCGGCGATCTGCCGGAAGACCGCACGATCGCTCGTGGGGTCGAGATCTCCGAGCAGGCCCGAGGGAAGAGCAGGGCTCACTTGTACTCCTTTAGGTATCTAGACGAGTGGGCGAGTGTTGTTGCTACGGTGGAGAGCCTAGCCAGCCGAGAGGGCCGAGGAACGTGAGCACAGAACGCCCGCACTCCGTGAGCGTCGCCGGGGTCGTCATAGACGCCCGCGGCCGGGCCCTCCTGATCCAGCGCCGTGACAACGGAAAGTGGGAACCGCCGGGCGGTGTCCTCGAACGCGAGGAGACCATCCCCGAGGCCCTGCAACGCGAAGTCCTCGAAGAGACCGGCATCAAGATCGCCCTTCCGGTGACCCTGACCGGCGTCTACAAGAACATGACGGGCCTGATCGTCTCCCTGGTCTTCCGCTGCCAGGCCGCCGACGGCACGCCCACCACGGGCGACGAGACCCGCGCCCTGCGCTGGGCCACCCGTGAAGAAGTCTCCGAGCTTGCCGACGAGGCCTACGCCATCCGCGTCCTGGACGCGATGGACGCGGTGTCTCCACCGGCGATCCGCGCCCACGACGGCGTGAAACTCGTCTAGCCCGAACCCGCTGCACATGGCGGCCTACCAGCACGAAGGAACTTGTATGCACGAGTATACGAGTACAGCCCGGGTCTGGGGGCTCAGTTGCCCAGGTTTCCCGGAAGAGGTCAGCCGGGCCCGACGCTGGACCCGCGACATCCTGCGCGGTTCCCCTTTAGCCGAAGACGCCGAACTGATCGTGAGCGAGCTGAGCGCGAACGCGATCCTTCACACCGCCAGCGGTCAAGAATCGGGCAGCTTCCATCTGGCTCTCGCCGTGTCAGCGCAGGTGATCGCGTTGTCCGTCACAGACGACGGAGGCGCCGGCACCGCCCCGAAAGCCGAGCGCCAGGACCAGGAGGCCGAGCACGGCCGAGGCCTGGGCATGGTCAGCGCGATCGCCCATCGCGTCGTCGTCCACCAGAGCGACAGCGGCCACACGGTTACCGCCGAGCTGTTCGCAGGACCCCGCACCGGAGGTCACCCGTGCTGATGGACAAGCCGCAGCGGGGCTACTGGTGCGAGTGCTGGACCGAGGACATCACCGACGGGGCGGCGTGGCCGGCGCTCCGGGCATCCTTCGACGCGTACTCCGCGCCCCAGGCAGACAGATGGGTTGCCATCGCACTCCGCACAATCTCACCGGCACTCGACCCCGACGCGTCCCAGGAAGCGTGGGAATGGCTGTACGACGGCCGCATAGCGACGAGGAAAGCTCTCCTGCGAGCCGAGCCCTGCACGGTGACAGTCACCCAGGCCAGTACCCGCATCACGTGGACGATCCAGCCCGTGATCTTCCTACCGCTGGCACACCGCCAAGGCAGCGAACTCCCATCCTGCACACAGGACTTCAAACCGCACACAGCACCTCAGGCGTCCCACACGCCCGACTGAGTTACAACCTTCTTTACGGGTTCAAGGGCGGCTCGCTCCGCTCCCCGCGCGCGGCCCGGCCCCCGGCCGGGCCTGCGCTCCTAATGGCGCGGTAAGACGCTGGGCGGTTCTCATGGCCGAGC